>CAVBPN010000093.1:898-12602 GCA_963597235.1 bacterium | reverse complement strand
CAAGCAGACATTCCAGCAGAATCGGGTTAAACTCACCACATTCTCCGTTCACTATGTAAACCTTCTACAGAAGTTTTCTGTATACTTCTTCCATTTAATTTTTCAGGCAACTCCAGTGTACAGTTAAATTTAACTTTTCCAGATTCTGATTCTGTGTTATATGATTTCGGAAAAGAATCCTCTGCTTCCAGATTTTTATCATCCTGTACAGTTGTCACATTGCTTTCTTCTGAAGGTGTACTTTTACCACACCCAGAACACATTGCTAACGTTCCAATCACTAAAAGATGTAACAATATTTTTTTCGACATAGATATCTCCCTTCTTGTTGTTTGTAATTTGTCTTTTACTTGATTTATGCCCCTTGAAAACATGTATCAGTAGTTACTGCTATTATCTTTATTTTTACTGTTTTTTCAACCCATTTTGTACGAAACGACATTTTAATGGCTTTTTTGGTCATTTTATGATTGATTTTTCTTCTTACTATTAAATAATCTGCCAGCATAAATTATACTTGCACACTTTAGCATTACTACTCAATTCCAGCTCAATTTCCTCTCAATGCCTTTTTCCTCCGATTTTCGTATGCTTATCCCACAGCAAACCAGTACCACACCGGTACGACCTGCTGAATCAATCAATACGAAAACGGAGGTATTTTTTATGCGAGAACTCAGAAACACAAAAATCATTGCTGTAGATCATGGCTACGGCAATATGAAAACAGCAAACACCGTCACACCAACCGGCATCAAAGCCTATGAAACCGAACCAATCTTCACCGGGAATATTCTGGAATATAACGGCATTTACTACCGGATTGGCGAAGGACACAAAGAATTTATCCCGGATAAAGCTATGGACGAAGAATATTATCTTCTGACGCTAATGGCTATTGCAAGGGAACTGAATGTCTTTTCCATCCGTGAAGCAGATGTTCATCTGGCTGCCGGACTTCCTCTCACATGGATCAGAAATCAAAGAGAAGCTTTTCGTTCCTATCTGCTCCAGAATCCAGAAGTCCATTACCGTTTTAACGGCAAAGAGTATCATCTCCGCTTTGTGGGATGCAGCCTTTACCCACAGGGATATCCGGCTATCGTAAACCACCTTGGAGCTTTCAAGGGAACCAATCTCCTTGCAGATATCGGAAACGGAACCATGAACATTCTGTATATCAATAATAAGAAAGCGCAGGAAAGCCGGTGCTGGACAGAAAAACTTGGTGTAAACCAGTGCATGATTGCTGCAAAGAACGCTGTTCTGGACAAATTCGGGGTGAAGATTGAGGAGTCAACAGTGGAACAGATTCTGCGATTTGGAACAGCTGACATTTCAGCACCATATCTGGATTGTATTACGTCCATTGCCAGACAATATGTGGCAGAACTTTTTGCCACACTCCGCAAATATGAATACAATACTGACCTGATGCGCCTGTATGTGGTTGGCGGCGGTGGATGCCTGATCCGTAACTTCGGAACTTATGACAAATCACGAGTCACCATCATTGATGACATCTGCGCCACCGCCAAAGGTTACGAATCTCTGGCTTATATGAGCCTGAAAAGGAGGGGATAAACCATGCAGAACAATATCCGCAACACAAACCTGCGCTTTAATCTGGACAAAGAACAGCAGCGGAGAGCCTGGGAATATTTACAGACGATGGACAGGCAAGATTTTAAATCTTACAGTCAGGTAATCTCTCTTGCACTGGTAGATTATTTTGACCACTACTACCGCACACAGGCTGATCCTTATCTGGAAACAAGAGAACGGGAAGAACTTTTTGTGAAACAGATTGTAGATGCAGTGGAAAACAGTCTGAAACAGGCATTGCCACTTTTTCTTTCCGGACTGACTGCAGGCATGGCGCAAAGGGAGCCCCAAATCAGGGCGTCCTTTCCAACACCTGAAAATTCACAGCCAGATAGTGATGTAGACTGGGATTTTCTTGGCGAATAACTGATTGGAGGTGAACACATGACGGACTTTCTGACAGCAGACACCAACCTGCCATCTTATATGATGTTTCCCCGTTTTCTTCTGGACATGGAAATAAACGAAACTGCCAAAATGCTTTATATTATCCTGCTCGACCGGGCAAGGCTTTCCCAGAAAAATGAGGGCTGGTCAGATATCGATGGTCATGTGTTCATTTACTTTACAATTGAAGCACTGGCAGAAGTTCTCCACAAAAGCCAGATGACGGTTAAAACTGCTCTGGCAGTACTGGAAAAACAGGAGCTTATCTTCCGAAAACGGCAGGGGCCCGGACAGCCCAATCGGATTTATGTAAAACTCCCAAAAGAAACCATCCACTATACAGACAGATTTCTTTCCCTAAGACAGACAGAAAACTATCCTATTGACAGACAGGATTCTTTCCCTGATACAGACAGAAAACTGTCTGGTAATAAGAAAGAGATAAAAAAGAACAATTTAGAAAAAAGAGGGAGTAAGGAGCCACTCTCACCCTATGGAAAATTTCAAAATGTTTTTCTGTCAGAAAAAGAGCTTGAAGATATCCGGCAGACAATCCCTGACTGGAAGGGTTATATTGAACGCTTATCCGGTTATATGGCTTCTACCGGAAAGCAATATCAGAACCATGCAGCTACCATCATCAGTTGGGCAAGACAGGATCATCCTGCTTCCCGGCAAAGAAATTACGAAAGTGAGGAATATGAGACATTATGACAAAATTTACAGAAAAACCAACAGCTATAACACCAAACAGAGTGCTTCAGTCTGATGAATATTTTAACAAAACAGACCACCTGATCTACTGTTCCAAATGCAATATGCCAAGGCAATGCAGACATGAATTACAGGGAAAGATTCTTATTCCTTCCATCCGCTGTAAATGCCAGCAGGAAATCTTTGAGCAGGAGGAAGCCCAAAGAAAACTTCATGAAAAACAAATGGAAATAGAGCATCTTAAAACCAGCGGCTTACAGGACAAAGCACTCTATGACTACACGTTTGCCAGGGATAACGGCATCAATCCTGAAATGAAACTGGCACACAATTATGTAAGCAGCTGGGAAGAAATGAAAGCAAACGCTTCCGGACTTCTCATCTGGGGCGATGTCGGTACTGGAAAATCTTTTTTTGCAGGCTGCATTGCCAATGCCCTTCTGGAAAAAGGCGTTCCTGTACTGATGACCAACTTTTCCCGGATTCTGAATACCCTTACCGGAATGCATTTTGAAGACAGAAACCAGTTCATCAACAGCTTAAACCGCTACAGTCTTCTGATTATTGATGATCTCGGAATTGAGCGGAACTCTGACTTTGCACTGGAACAGGTATTCAATGTGATTGACAGTCGTTACCGCAGTAAAAAGCCCCTGATCATAACGACCAATCTCACTTTATCAGAGCTGAATAACGCCGCTGATATCGCACACAAACGAATTTATGACCGTATTCTGGAGAGATGTGTTCCCATCCGTATCAATAACCGGAATATTCGTCAGGACAATGCAACAGCTAATTTAAAACAGGCGAAAAAAATCCTGTTGAACAATCATTCCCCGAACCAGAATTGACTCAAAGAAGTATAACGCAATGATTATTTTTCACTGACAGTGGTACTACTCTCTTAGCTTATTTTTCACCCCAAACATGCCACTATCAGTTATCTAAAACCATAGTACCAAACCATAAGATTTTGAAACCAAAGCAGCCCGGATACGGGCATAAAAAGGAGGCGCCAGATATGGCAGATAAAAGAATCATGACACCAGAAGAAAAAGCACTTTTACAGGCAAAACACCGCCAGGAAGAAGCCGAAGCAAGAAATCGCAAAAAAGAGCGTGATGCCAGAACACACCGATTAGTCCAGGAAGGAGCAATTCTGGAAAGTATTGTTCCCCATATTAAGGAAATGGATTTAGATTCCCTGAAACGGGAGCTGATGATCCGGCTACGGGGAATGTAAACGCACAAGTTCTACTCCCGAAGGGGGCGCACTTACTCACCACCTGATAAATCAGGCAGTGGTATCCCCTTCGGGGCTCGTGCGCTCTGCCGAGGGCTTTATCCGCTGTTGCAGGCAACATCGAAAGGAGGTGCCAGATATGGCAATTTATCATATGCAAGCCAAAGTCGTCAGCCGTGGTTCCGGTCGGTCTGCTGTTGCTGCTTCTGCTTATATGAGTTGTAGCCGGATGTACAATGATTATGATGGTATCCAGCATGACTATACCAGAAAGCATGGGCTAATCTATCAGAAAGTGATGCTTCCACCAATGGCTCCATCGGAATGGAATGACCGGGAACAACTCTGGAATGCTGTGGAAGAAACCGAAAAGACCAAAGACAGCCGACTGGCGAGAGAATTTGTTGTCGCACTCCCCGTTGAGTTGGATAAGGACAGCAATATTTCTCTTCTTCAAGATTTTATTCAAAAGAACTTTGTAGATATGGGGATGTGTGCTGATTTTGCCATTCACGATACTGATGGTCACAATCCCCATGCACACATTCTTCTTACTGTCCGACCACTGAATGGAAATGGAACATGGCAGTATAAAACTGAAAAAGAATATCTCTGTATCAAAAATGGGGAAGAAAAAGGATTTACTGCTTCTGAATTTAAAACTGCTCAGAAACAGGGATGGGAAAAGCAATATCGCTATAAAGTTGGGAAAAAGAAAGAATATCTGACTTCCTCTGTTGCACAGGAAAAAGGATATGAACGGATTAATAAACACCCCAAGAGCAGCCGATATGGCAGACAGAATCCTATTTCCGAACAATGGAACAGTGATGAACAACTTTGTATCTGGCGGGCAAACTGGGCAGATGCCGTAAATAAAATGCTTGCACGTAATCAGATAAATGCTACCATTGATCACCGCAGCTTTGCAGATCAGGGAATCACCGAACAGCCAACCATTCATGAAGGCTACATTGCCCAGAATATGGAAAAGAAAGGCATGATATCAGACCGCTGTGAAATCAACCGTCAGATTCGTACAGATAACAAAATGCTCCGGGAATTGAAAGCTCAGGTAGCAAAACTGGCTGAAGCTGTAGAAAAATCTATTCCGATAATTGCAGAAACCTTGGAAGCCATCCGCAATCATATGATATTTACACAGTATCATTTACTCCACAATAAAATGCAAAAAGAAGTAATTCATGATTGGATGAATCATTTTAATCCAATACTGAATAAATACAACACCGTTAAGAAAAAACTCAAAGCTAAAGTTGCGGAGCGAAAAGAACTGAATGTGCAAAAGGATAAAACCAGTATTCTGAATCCCATCCAACACATAAAATTAAATCAGCAGCTTACCACTGTTACAGAAGAAATAGAAGAACTGAAATCACGGAAGGAACAGCTAATCTTCCAGGCACAATGTTCTACCGATAAAGATATGACGAATCTATCCAAAAAATATGACCAGATGAATAAAAATCTGGATATCTTGGATTCTCAGGACACCTCGCTTAAAGAACAACTTGAAAAAGATGCTTCCGCTTTCCGTGAAGAATCATTTCGCCCTGATCCAGAACAATATACAGAATTGCTGGACACCAGAATCCAGATACGTCCTGATTTCCGGGATAAGCTGATTGAGCAGCTCAAGGGTGCTTTTGGTAAATATTATGACTATCACCGTCGTGATATTGCAGCCGATGAGGTGGATTATCTCAATGTGGAAGATCCTGATGTTTTCTCCCATCGTGCATGGGAACTTGAATATCAGAGAAAACAGGAGATGCGACAAAATCAGCCAGCTCGATCTAAGAAAAGGTCACATGATATGGAATTGTAATTCGATTCTTCTTTGAACCCTTATAAACACAAAAGCTGAACAAATGAGATTTTTCATCCTATCTGTTCAGCTTTTTGTTTACCTGTAAATCAATTCTTTTAACACAATCTCTTCTGCAACATTCCGGATATTGTTTACCGCTCTGACCCATTCCATCTGATCACGAGCTTTCAATTCTTCCGTAATACCCTGTTTCTCCATCATCTGGCACACCAGAATATCCATTCTCTCCTGTGCTTCATCGTCCACAAGATTCAGATGTTCCACCAGTCTATCTTCCAACATATACAGTGAATACATTGCCGGACGATGCTCTTTCAGATACGTTTTCCGCATCATTCCATATTTCCCATAATGCGGTTCTTCATCTGTACTGACAAGATTCGGATAGTAAATTCCGTCTGCGCCAAGTGTGTAGGTTCCACCCATTTTTTCAAATGTGCTTTTCATGTGTTATTCCTCCTTGAAATCAGCGATGTCCTTAGATCATCGCATAATATTTCAGGGCAGCCTTGATAGCATCTTCTTTCTCTTTCGGGCATTGTGGAACTCTTGCATTTTCTGATTTTGGAAGATTATAGTTTTCTCCCACTTCAATTCCACATTTGCGTTTTACCTGAGAAATATATAAATTTGAAACCTTCAAGCCAAATTCTTTCAGCACATAATCTTTGATTTCCTGATAGGTTGCTTTCAACTCAGCACTGGTGGCATCCAGCTCGTCCAGGTCTAAGTCGATCTCTATCGTGTCATCCGGCTTTTGTTGGGACAAAAGAACAACCGTCTCCACATGTACCGTCTGAGGAAATTGATCTACCCCACATACTTTCTTCAACTCATATCCATTATCGCACAAGAATCTCAGATCTCTCGCCAGTGTCGCGCTGTCACAGCTTACATAAACAACACGTTTCGGCTGCATCTTAAGGATGGTCTTAAGAAGCATCTCATCGCAGCCTTTGCGTGGTGGATCAACTACGATCACATCTGCATAGACTCCGTTTTTCTCATATTCTCTCGGAAGGACTTCTTCTGCTTTTCCGACGAAAAACTCCACATTCTCAATCTTATTGATCTGTGCGTTTCGTTTTGCATCTTCGATTGCCACCGGAACGATTTCTACGCCGCGGACAAATTTCGCTTTCTGAGCAAGGAAAAGGGAGATCGTACCGATTCCACAGTACAGATCCCAGACGGTCTCTTCGCCATGAAGATCTGCATATTCGAGTGCCTTGGAATACAGTTTCCATGTCTGTTTAGGATTTACCTGGAAGAAAGAAAGCGGTGAAATTTCGTAGGAAATGTCTCCAATTTTATCTGTGATATATTCCTGTCCCCAGATCATTTTCACCTTATCTCCCAGAATCACATTACTCCGTTTTTTATTGATATTCAGAGAAATACTGGTCATTCCGGAAATTTCACACAATTTCTCAATTAATTCTTTCTGATGTGGAATATCCTGTCCGTTGATGATCAGACATACCATCAGCTCTCCTGTAAAAAATCCATACCGAACAAAAATATGTCGCACAAGGCCTCTCCCCGTAGCTTCATCATATGGTGCGATATTGTATTTCTCCATATGTACGATCACACGATCCAGAACATCTTTGTTCTGCGGAATTCCCAGTGCACAGTCACGGTTCTCAATAATTGCATGAGTACGGCCTGCATAAAATCCGGTAATGATCCTGCCTTCTTTGTTTCTGCTAACCGGAAACTGTGCCTTATTTCTGTAATGATATGGCTCATCCATCCCAATCAGAGGTTCCATCGGAAGGTCCGTAAAGCCACCAATTCGTTCCAGATGGCCGCGTAGCTTCTTTTCTTTAAACACTTTCTGTTCTTCATAAGATACCACCTGCAGCTGACAGCCCCCACACTGACGTGCAGAGGGGCAGACTGGTTCTACACGATACGGAGATGGTTTCAGAATCTCCATCAAACGTCCATATCCGTAATTTTTTTTTGCTTTCATGATTTTTGCTGTAACAGTATCTCCGATGACTGCGTCCTTTACAAAAACAGTGAAGCCATCAGCTTTGCCAATGCCTTCACCATCTGTTCCGCAATCCACAATTTCTAACGTAACAATGTCATTTTTACGATATTCCATGAGGATCAAACGTCTCCTGTTCTTCTCAGATTTGATTCAAAAAGCCTGTTATATCCAAGCCATTCTTTCTTACCTTTGTCTGCCCCAAATATCTCGGTCAATGTTTCCATACGGGCATCTGTGTTATCTGCGAGGTTCAGCGCTACCGCCTCTGCAAGTGCCGGTTTCTTCGGAGAACCGTATTCCAGCTCACCGTGATGTGCCAGAATGCAGTGTACCAGCTGATTTTCCAGTGTGATCGGGAAATCCGGAATTTCTTTTGCCAGATCATGCACCATCTGTGCACCGATAATGATATGTCCCAGAAGCTGTCCCTCATCTGTATAATCATTTAATGGGAAAGAAGAAAGTTCTTTCGTCTTTCCGACATCATGAAGAAGTGATGCTGTGATCAGAAGATCTCTCTTAAGAAGCGGATAAGCACTTGCTATATAATCACAGAGCTTTGTGACACTTAAGGTGTGCTCCATCAGTCCTCCGATAAATCCATGATGTACGGTCTTTGCTGCGGAATGTTCCTGAAAAGATTTCAGGAAGTCCTTATCTTCTACAAAAAGTTTATTCAGAAGTGCGGACAGGTATTCATTCTTCACGCTCTTAATCATATTAAGGATCTGTCCGTACATATCATCTGTGTTGTTTTCGCTGACCGGAAGATAATCCGCCGGATCATATTCTCCTTCATGTGCCTTACGGACTCTTTTAATATTGAGCTGCATGGCTCCTGCAAAAGTTGTCACATCTCCGACTACATCGATATAATCCAGAGCATCAAAATCATCGATACCAAGAGAATTCGGATCCCAGATCTTACCGTCCAATACGCCGGTCTTATCCTGTAAGATCAGGTTCTCATACGGCTTTCCATTCTTTGTCATTGCTGACTGTTTCTGTTTGCAGAGATAGATTCCGTTAAGACGGTCTCCCTCATGTAATTCATTGATAAAACGCATTCGTTCCTGCCTTCCTGTTTCTGTTTATTTCTCTTTTATTACTACTTTTAATTCTACATTCACGTATGTACCATAGGGATTCTTACGATATACTTCAATTTTAACTCTTGAGCCTTTGTCCAGCTTCTGAAGAACTGCAGTATACTCACTCATGGAAGTAATTTCTTCACCATTCAGCGTATGAACAATATCTGCATTCTGTACTCCTGCCGCCATAGCCGGTGAATCTTCTTCCACTGCATTCACATAAACACCTCTCGGTATATTCAGATTCTCTGACTGATACTTTGAGATGGTTGCTCCCTGTATTCCAATATAACAGATAGCCTCGCCATTTGCCATACCTTCCAGAAGCGGACGAAGCTGTGCTGCTTCCACTGCACGGATCACACTGCTGCTTTCATTATCCTGATTACAGATAATTCCAACAACTTCTCCGGACATATTCAGAAGAAAACCTCCGCCTTCTTCACCGCCAACCATATCTGTAGTCAGCATGCCATATTCTTCATCGGCAATCTCCATACTTTCCGTTGTAGAAGTAATAGAACCGCTTACCAGGGAATCATAATCCCCTGTCGGACTTCCTACCGCAATGACCGGATCCATCTGTTCCATATCATCCTCCGCTACAAGCACAGCTGCCGGAATATCACTTTTTGTGGAGCTTTTCACATCTGTAAACGGAACTCGAAATACATAAAAGCCAGTACGGACATCTTTCTTACAGAGCTCGGCATCTGCCATATCTCCATTCGAAAATGTCACCTGAAAATTTCCGGCATCGTCCATCTTATCTGAATATGTCATTATATAAAAAGCTTCAGCATTCTTCAGAAAAACAAAACCTTCTTCTTCTCCATATTTCAAAAAGGAGTCATCCAGAAGGTCTGAATCGTTTCCGAGCGTTGCAATACGTACAAGTGCCTTACGCGGTGTTTCAGCAACATCACGAATCTGCTCTGCCCATGTGGCTGTAGAGCTTTCGGTTCCAGCTTTATCCTCTGCATTTTTTTCTTTCTGATCTTTATTGAGCGTTCCTGCGGTTTCTTCCGATTTTTTAACTGCCTCCGGCATCGCCGTAACTGACGGTGCCAGCGTAATATTTGTATGTTTTCCGGAAGACTCTCCCAACGACGCTGCAACTTCCGGCAGAAGCACAGATATTGTCCCTGCAGCACAGCCGCCAAAAATCACTCCACAGACGGCCACCGTAAGAAATTTACGAATCAACACTTTTCTGTCTGACGGACGTTCCTTAATTGTTTCTTTTATGAAAGGGTAATTCTCCGAAGATGATCTCTTATCATTTTGTTTCACCATAAGAATTCTCCTATAAATCCTAACCTGATAAATCGTGTTATATTTTAGCAAAATTTTATGAAGTTTTTATGAACAAAATTTCACATTTTTCTTTTCATTCCTTCCAAAATCATGTAGAATAGAGACTGGTAAATTAACCCAATTTAAGCAACGAGGAGTTATTATGAATCAAAAAGCATTAAATGCATTGGAATATCCAAAAATCATAGAAAAACTTACAGATAAAGCTTCTTCTTACATGGGTAAACAGCTCTGTAAAAATCTGGAGCCTTCCACAGATCTGGAGACGATCCGCCTGATGCAGGTACAGACCAAAGATGCTCTGACCAGACTCTTCCAGAAGGACTCTGTTTCTTTTGGAAATGTCAAAGATATCCGTGGTTCTCTGAAACGACTGGAAATCGGCAGTTCTCTGGGCATTCAGGAAATTCTGGCCGTCTGTGGACTTCTGGAAAATACCGCCAGAGTTAAAGCTTATTCCCGAAAAGAACGAAACGATCTTCCGGAAGATTCTCTGGACAGTATGTTTGACGGACTTTCTCCGCTTACACCATTGTCTGCCGAGATCCGCAGATGCATTCTCTCTGACGATGAAATCAGTGATGATGCAAGTCCTGCACTTCGCCAGATTCGCAGAAATATGAAGATCACTAACGACCGTATCCATACACAGCTTGCCGACCTGGTAAACGGCGGTGCGCGTACCTATCTGCAGGACTCCGTCATCACCATGCGTAATGGCAGATATTGCATCCCGGTCAAGGCCGAATATAAAGGACAGGTTCCTGGTATGATCCACGACCAGTCATCTACCGGTTCCACCTTGTTTATCGAACCAATGTCTGTGGTCAAGCTGAACAACTATATGCGTGAACTGGAACTTCAGGAACAGAAAGAAATTGAAGTGATCCTTGCAGATCTCAGCCAGCAGATTGCCGCCGAGCAGGAAGCAATTTCACTTAATCTTGAACTGATGGTACAGCTTGACTTCATTTTTGCAAGAGCAGCTCTCGCTATGGAAATGAATGCCAGTGAACCGTTCTTTAATGATGAGGGCCGCATTAACCTCAAGAAAGCACGCCACCCACTGATCAATAAGAAAAAAGTCGTTCCGATCGACATTCGTCTTGGCGATGAATTTGATCTTCTGGTCATCACAGGTCCGAATACAGGCGGTAAAACGGTTTCTCTTAAAACAGTCGGTCTGCTCACACTCATGGGACAATCCGGATTGCATATTCCGACACTGGATCGAAGTGAACTTGCCCTTTTCCATGAAGTTTATGCTGATATCGGTGATGAACAGAGTATTGAACAGTCATTGAGTACTTTTTCCTCTCATATGACCAATATTGTTTCTTTCCTGACCAAAGCTGATCGCCATTCCCTGGTCCTGTTTGACGAACTTTGTTCCGGAACAGACCCTACAGAAGGTGCCGCACTGGCTATTTCCATTCTTTCCTATCTGCATGAACGTGGCATTCGCACTATGGCAACTACCCATTACA
>CAVBPN010000093.1:0-888 GCA_963597235.1 bacterium | reverse complement strand
CTGTTGCGAATTCGATGTAGAAACCTTAAGCCCGACTTATCGTCTGCTGATCGGTATCCCGGGTAAGAGTAATGCGTTTGCAATCTCTTCCAAACTTGGCGTTCCGGAATCCATCATTGAAAAGGCCCGCGAACAGATCAACGAACTGGATGAATCTTTTGAAGATGTGCTGACCTCTCTGGAAGAAAGCCGTATTACCATCGAAAATGAGCGCACAGAAATTGCTCAGTATAAACTTGAAATTGAAACCCTTAAGAAACAGTTGGAAAACAAACAGGAAAAACTGGATGTCCAGAGGGAGCGTATCATCCGTCAGGCCAACGAAGAAGCCCATAAAGTTCTCCTGGATGCCAAAGATTATGCCGACCAGACCATGAAGCTTTTCCATAAATTCCATAATGAATATGTAGATACTGCTGCCGTCGAACGTGAACGCCAGCAGCTTCGAAAACGTCTTAATAAAACAGAACAGAAAATGGCTCAGCCAACTGTCAAAAAGAAACCGAAGAAAGAGCTTACAGCAAAGGATATCCATCTGGGCGATACGGTACGTGTTCTCAGTATGAATCTCAAAGGTACGATCAGTACCCGTCCGGATTCCAAGGGTTATCTGTTTGTTCAGATGGGAATCATCCGCTCAAAAGTCCACATCTCCGATCTGGAGCTGATCGATGAGCCGGTGATCACCACTCCTTCTCTTTCCAAGACCGGAGCCGGAAAAATCCGCATGTCCAAGTCAGCCAGTGTCTCCACAGAGATCAACCTTCTCGGAAAAACCGTCGATGAAGCGGTTGCTGAACTGGACAAGTACCTGGATGATGCCTATATTGCACATCTCAAAACCGTTCGAATCGTTCATGGTAAAGGAACCGGTGCACTTCGTAAAGG
>CAVBPN010000092.1:0-5147 GCA_963597235.1 bacterium | reverse complement strand
CTTGTATCTGATTTTCCAAAAACAGTTCATTGAAGGTGTAGCTATGACAGGAGGAAAATAAAGGAATAGAAAGGACAAGTTTGATGGAACTTATAACATTACATACAAAACATACAACCTATCAAATGGGAATTGCAGAGCATGGATTTTTGCTTCATTTGTATTATGGTCCAAAAACAGAGGGAGATATGAGCAGTCTGCTGACAGCATATGACAGAGGATTTTCAGGAAATCCATACGATGCGGGTAGTGACAGAACGTTTTCCATGGATACATTCCCACAGGAATATCCATATTATGGAAATGGAGATTTCCGAAGCCCGGCTTTTAATGTGAAGAATGAGCAGGGTGTTTATGGTATTGATCTGAGGTATAAGAGTCATTCTGTGACAGAAGGAAAATATGGTATTCCCGGACTCCCGGCAGTATATGCGGAGAAGGCAGAAGGTGCGTATACAGCAAATGTTGTTCTGGAAGATTCATTGCTTGGACTTGAGGTGACGCTGCGTTATGGTGTACTTCCTGAACTGGATGTGATTACAAGAAGTGTGATCGTGAAAAATAATGGAGAGTGTCCAGTCCATTTGACAAAAGTATACAGTGCAGGAATGGATTTCCTGACAGGAGATTTCGAACTTCTTCATTTCCATGGACGTCATGCAATGGAGCGTATGGAAGAGAGGATTCCAGTGATTTATGGAAATCAGAGTTTTGGCAGCAGAAGAGGAACATCCAGTCATCAGCAGAACCCGTTTTTTATTCTGGCAGAGAAAGAAACAACGGAAGATTTTGGTGCATGTTATGGAATATCTATGCTTTACAGTGGTAACTTTAAATGTGAAGTGGAAAAAGACCAGTTTGGACAGACCAGGATGCAAATGGGATTGTTGGATGAAATGTTTGAATATCCGTTAGAGTCGGGGAAAACATTCTATACACCAGAAGTTGCTATGGCATATTCAGAGGATGGACTTACATCACTGTCCCACATTTATCATAAACTGATTCGTTATCATATATGCCGTGGGAAGTATAAAACAGCAAGAAGACCAGTCCTTATAAATAACTGGGAAGCAACTTATATGGATTTTAACGGAGATAAGATTGTAGAGATTGCGAAACAGGCAGCAGAGCTTGGTGTAGAGATGCTGGTTCTGGATGATGGCTGGTTTGGAAGTAGAGACACAGATAACAGTGGGCTGGGAGACTGGGTTGTTAATGAAGAGAAAATGGGTGGTCCATTGTCTGAAACAGCAGATAAGATCAATGCAATGGGGATGAAATTCGGCCTCTGGATCGAACCAGAGATGGTAAATGAAGACAGTGATCTGTATCGTGAGCATCCGGACTGGGCATATGTGATTCCGGGACGTCGACCGATACGCGGAAGAAATCAACTTGTTTTGGATTTTTCAAGAAAAGAAGTAGTTGATTATATTTTTAATTCTATTTCAAAAGTAATTGATTCAGCTAATATAGCATATATTAAGATGGATATGAACCGAAGCATCTGTGATGTATATACAGCAGTAGAACAACAGCAGAACTATGGGAAGATTATGTATGAGTATGTGCTGGGAATATATGATTTCCTGGAACGACTGATTCAGAGATATCCTGACCTTTTGATTGAAGGATGTAGCGGAGGAGGAGGAAGATTCGATGCCGGAATGTTATACTATACTCCGCAGATCTGGTGCAGTGATGATACAGATGCAATCGAAAGAATTCAGATCCAGCATGGAACTTCTTTTGGATATCCAATTTCAGCAGTAGGATCTCATGTTTCGGCAGTACCTAATCATCAGACAGGAAGAATGACTTCAATTCAGACAAGAAGTGTTGTGGCAATGGCGGGAAGCTTTGGATATGAATTGGACTTAAATTTATTGTCTGATGCAGAAAAAGAAGCTGTGAAAGAGCAGATTAAGGATTACAAAAAATACTGGAATCTGATTCATAACGGTTTATATTACCGTCTGCATAATCCAAACACAAATCATGAATTTGCAGCGTGGGAATTCACAACAGAAGATAAAAGTGAAAGTTTGTTAAATATCGTCACATTGACAACGCATGCAAACGCACCGGTAAATTATGTAAAATGTAAAGGATTAGATCCGAAGCGAATGTACTGGTGTGAAAAAGATAATAAAGTTTATAGTGGAAATGCATTGATGAATGTAGGTTTCCCAATAGCAGTTATACCGGGAGAATATCATGGAATGCAAATACATTTGACTGTGGTATAGATAATAGATCTCTGAAAGAGAAAAAACTTCACTTTTTGACATGAAAGCTAAGTTCTAACAGAAGAAAATGAAGCGGCAGTTTCCTGAAATATAAATTGAGAAATAGAACAGATGAGGTACAGTTTCTGAATGCAGTTCTGGAAGCTGGAACATTTGCGCCGACAGGTGGCGGAAAGCAGTCTCCGATTATTGTTGTGATCACATCACCACAATACAGAAAAAAGATTGCGGAACTGAATGCCGAAGTTATGGAATCAGAAAGTGATCCGTATTATGGTGCTCCAGTTGTTGTACTGGTCTTGGCTGATGGAAATGCAAATACATTTATAGAAGATGGCAGCTGTGTACTGGAAAATATGATGCTGGCAGCGGCTTCGCTTGATCTTGGCTCAGTATGGGTACATAGAGAACGGGAAATCTTTGACAGTGTCAAAGGGAAGAGACTTTTTAAGGAATGGGGGATATCGGAGTCTTTAAGAGGAGTTGGAGCCATTGCACTGGGATATCCGGCTTCAGTGGATGCGAAAGCGGCAGAAAGAAAAGAAGATTATATTGTTCGTATATAAATATAAAAAAGGTATTGACAAATAGAATTAACATGTTTATTATATGCATAAATTGATATGGAGCTTGTCTCGGCATGAATGAAGGCTATAGATTTTACTGTTTCTGAACACAACAGTGTATCTATAGTCTTTATTTTTTATCAATTGAAACTGATCATGTGCAGCAAAGGTGCTAATAGGGATTATAGATATCCTGTTGGTGCCTTTTTTGTATTTACGGACAGATATGAATGCCCGCTGTATATCTGTTCCGAAAATACAAAGACGGTTCATGTGGGCAGAACCGTTTCTGTACGCAACAGGAAAGGAGCACACCATATGAGTAAAATCAATACAGGGTATTCGCTGAATGAGTGTCCACCAATGCAGCAGGGATGATTGTTACGCCAGGTTTTATTAATACCCATCATCATACATGGCAGTCTCTTATCAGAAATATCAAAGCAACACAGGGACTTACACTGGAACCCTGGCTTACTGTGATGTATGAAATATATAAGGATTTATGGAATGAAGTGGCTGTAGCTGGTGTATATGCAAGCCTTGGTGACTGTATGAAATCTGGATGGTAGATACTGTAATATGTAACGGCATAAAGGTTGTGGAGAAACAGAAACTTACGCTGGTGGATGAAAAAGAGAAAAGAGATTATACAAACAAAATCGGAAAAGAACTTCTGGCAAAGGCTTCCTCAAGAATTCCAGGTTTAAAGGCTGACATAGAATAAAAAAGAAAGAGGCTATAACAATGAGTAAAACAGAATGGACGAAGAAAATAATAATCATCGTGATTGGTTCGATCATAGCAGCATATGGCATTACCCTTGCATTGTATGCAGGTTTTGGAGGAGCAACCCTTGCTGTTTTGTGGCAGGGGATTTCCAGAACATTTCACATAAGTATAGGTATGGCATCTCTGATCGTAGCCATAGTTATGATCGTGTTCGCATTTTTCTATGACAGATCACAGATACATATCGGTACGATTCTTTATCAGATTGTGTATAGCCTCTGTGTTGACTTGTTTGCAAATGCACATGCGTACAGTACGCATTTGTGGGTGAATGCACTGATCATGTTGTTGGGAGTCATGCTTTTTGCAGTTGGAACAGGATTTTATGCAGCAGCTTCACTGGGACGTGGTTCTTATGAGGCCTTAACCTTTTCTCTTGCGGAAAAGAACGGCTGGCAGGTAAAAGTAGTACGGATGATACTGGATATTGTTATGGTGATTGCCGGAGTTTTATTAGGCGGAAAGTTTGGCATATGTACAATCGTAACAATCATTATCTCAGGTCCGGTTATTCAATTTACGGCATCAAAAACTAAAAAAATATTTAAAATGTAAAGGAGAGAGTCTTTATGTATGATATAAAAATCATAAATGCAAAAATAAGAAACAGTTCAAAGCTGGTAAGTATAGGAATCATAGAAAATAAGATCGCGGATATAGGTGATAGTCTTCCGGCAGATGCAAAAGAAATCATAGATGCAAAAGGTAATCTTGTTACAGAGTCATTTGTAAACGGTCATCTGCACTTGTGTAAAGTATACACGCTGGAGAAAGCCGGACAAAAAGCCCTGCAGGAATATCAGCAGGGAGAAATGGGAAATGCGCTTGAGTCTATTCAAAGTGCATCTGAATTTAAGACGTGTTATGAGGCATCATGGATTGCGGAAAATGCCAGAAAAGCGTGTGAGCTGGCTGTAAAACATGGAGTCACACATATAAGAGCTTTCGCAGACGTAGACAGCAAGGGAAAATTAGAAGGAATTAAAGCACTTTTAAAGGTAAGAGAGGAGTATAAGCAAAAGGTAGAATTGCAGGTAGTAGCTTTCCCACAGGATGGTGTGTTAAGAGAGCCGGGAACAAAAGATTTGATAGAAGAAGCACTAAATATGGGAACAGATGTTGTGGGCGGCATTCCATGGATTGAATATACGAAAGAGAATGAGCAGAAACATGTTGATCAGATGTGTGAACTGGCTGAAAAATATAATAAAGATATACCTGAATCCGTGAAGTTCAGCTTTATCGAAAGGCCAGATCCAAGGTGGGTACTGACCTTCAGTTGAAATAAACCGATTTTGCTAAACTTCGAAACTGTTGTATCGTTTTTGTGTCTTGGAGAAGGCTTTTTCTCCACGTTTCTATAAAAAACGGGTCAGCAAACAAAGCCTTCCGGCTGTCATTATTATTCTATTCGGTTGCAAGGATATTGTTTTCGCAATAATCAGCAAAGATATGTCTCCAGACATTACTTTTCCCTAATCCCATGATCAACTGTCTTGCATGTGTTGTGATATGACCGGCCATCATGATTAGGTTG
>CAVBPN010000091.1:0-2668 GCA_963597235.1 bacterium | reverse complement strand
CATGCACATTATCTGCTTTACCGAAATGGTTCTTGCAAGCCTGGATCAGGGACTGCTCAATCGCACCCAGTAAGGTATCCTTGCTGATGTTTTTTTCTTTTTCCAGGATATCCAGTGCTTCCATTAACTCTTTGTTCATTTTTGTTATTTCCTCCTCATTTTATCGAAGTATATTTACATCATATCTAAAACTCGATTGCCAGACGAATCAGGGCAATGTCCTTTTTGTCAAATGTGCGTAAGGTACCGTCCTCATCAATCGTTACGCTTTCTGAATCATATGCATTTAAGACTCCGCAGAATTCTTTCTGCTTCTCAATCGGACGATAGGTACGGATCTCTACCAGTTTCCCCATGCTTCTGGCAAAATCCTTTTCCTTCTTCAGTGGTCTGTCAAGACCCGGCGAACTGATTTCCATGATATAGCTGTCTTCAATAAAATCGTTCTCATCCAGTTTATCGCTGAATGCTCTGCTGACTGCCTCACAATCATTGACCGTGATTCCGCCCGGTTTATCGATATAACCGCGAAGATACCAGTTTCCTGCTTCCTTCACATATTCTACATCTACCAGTTCAAATCCCTGACCTTCAACGATCGGTGCCAGCAATGCTTCTGCTTTCTGTTCATATTCATCCCGTCTGCTCATGTTTTTCCACCTGCCTTTCGCACATACGGAGCATCTCGCAAAAAGAGTGGACCGAAGTCCACTCTCTTGTTGTCCGTTATCATGTTGTTTTTATTCTAGCACCATATACTGGGAAAAGCAAGGATTTTTTTTAGATTCTCGGCTTTACACCCTTTGTATCGCGCTTCGCAAGACGTACTTTATTCAGTGCATAGTCCTTATCATGATAAGAAATCATATACTCCTGATGTCCTGCCAGAAGGTATGCATGTTCCAGATAATCTCCGTCTGCCAGTTTCATTCCGCGCACACCGATCGCTGTCTTCTTCATCGTGGAAATCTCCTGTTTCAGGAAACGCAGGAAGCATCCGTCATGACTCTGCAGTACAACCTGCTCCATCTCTGAAGAACTTCCGATAAAGATCAGTTCATCCTCTTCTGCAAGCTTCGTAGATGCGATCGTACGTTTTGCCACATCAAACTCTGCCCCCTCGACCAGCTTACACATGGAAGTTTTTGTCACAAACAGAAGGCTGTCCGAACGGATCTGTCCTACCGGAGCCACATAAAGCATACGTTCCTGTGCACTGTCATAGTTACTGAGATTATCCACAGGCGTTCCTTTATCACGGAATCTTACAAGCGGAATATCTGCTGCTTTGATCGTATGCATCTTACCCGTGTCCGTAAAAATGCAGATCTTATCTGTATTCATACAGTTGAAGACATATTTGCTTTCGCTATGAACCGCTTCTTTATTACGCTCATACGCATTCTTATCGATCAGTTTCATATATCCGAAACGATCCATCAGGAAACAGACTTCCATCTCTTCCATCTTCTTTTCTTCATAAACGGCTTCTTCTGCGTTTTCGATCGCTGTACGGCGTTTTCTTCCATATTCTTTCTTAATGGCATCCATATCTTTCATGATCACGGCTGCCATAGAATCATAATTATCCAGGATATCTTTATAAAGAGCAATGTTCTTCATTGTCTCTTCATGTTCCGCCTGCAATGCTTCAATCTCCAGACCGATCAGTTTATACAGACGCATATCCAGGATCGCATTTGCCTGACGTTCTGTAAAGAGAAGTTTCGCTGCTGCCTTCTCACTGGCTTTTGACTTAAATTTAATTCCCTCTGTGATTCCTTCTACCAGACATTTCTTAACCTGCTCGCGATTCTTGCTTCCACGAAGGATCTCAATGATCAGGTCGATCACATCGCATGCCTTGATCAGACCTTCCTGAACTTCCTGTTTTTCCAGTTCTTTATTTAACAGTGTGTGGTATTTACGTGTCGTGATCTCAAACACAAAATCCACATGATACTCAATGATCTGCTTCAGGCTGAGTGTTTCCGGTCTACCATCCGCAACCGCAAGCATATTCACACCAAAAGTATCTTCCAGGCGTGTCTTCTTATACAGCATATTGGTCAGATTTTCCACATCGGTATCTTTCTTAAGTTCCAGTACGATGCGGATTCCCTCTTTAGATGACTGGTTCGAAATATCCACGATATCTGTCGTTTTCTTTGTTTCCACCAGAGACGCCACGTCATTCAGGAATTTACCAATGTTTGCTCCCAGCATGGTATACGGAATTTCCGTGATAACAAGCTGTTTTCTGCCGCCTTTCAGTTTCTCCACTTCTACTTTTCCACGCAGACGGATCTTACCGTTTCCTGTCTCGTAGATCTTACGAAGGTCATCTTTATTGACTACGATACCACCGGTCGGAAAATCAGGCCCTTTAATATATCGCATCAGTCCGCGAACACTGATGGTATTGTCTTTCATATATGCTTTCACAGCATCAATAACTTCCCCGAGGTTATGTGGAGGAATGCTGGTCGCCATACCAACCGCAATACCGTCTGCCCCATTTACCAGAATGTTCGGAATGCGAACCGGAAGTACAGAAGGTTCTTTTTCTGTCTCATCAAAGTTCGGCACAAAATCCACCACATCTTTATCGAGATCACTTAAGAACACATCCTGCGTCAGTTTTTCCAGACGTGCCTCTGTATAACGC
>CAVBPN010000090.1:0-2182 GCA_963597235.1 bacterium | reverse complement strand
TGTACGGAGCATCTGGTATTCTTTATCACCAAGGGTCTGTGACGGAGCTACTACGATGGAATCTCCTGTATGTACACCAACCGGGTCAATGTTTTCCATGTTGCAGACTGTGATGCAGTTTCCTGCGCTGTCACGCATTACTTCGTATTCGATTTCTTTCCATCCTGCGATGCAGCGCTCTACAAGAACTTCACCTACACGGGAAAGTCTGAGACCGTTCTCGAGGATTTCTCTCAGTTCATATTCGTTATTGGCAATACCGCCGCCACTTCCACCAAGTGTATAAGCCGGACGAAGAACGACCGGATAACCAATCTTCTTAGTGAATGCCACACCGTCTTCTACAGTTGTTACGACTTTAGAAGCAGCAACCGGTTCACCGATCTTTTCCATGGTATCTTTAAATTCCTGACGGTCCTCAGCCTTCTTAATGGTCTCTGCTGTGGTACCGATCAGACGAACGTTGTGTTCTTTCAGGAATCCTTTTTCTTCAAGTTCCATTGCAAGGTTCAGACCAGCCTGTCCACCCAGTGTTGGAAGTACGCTGTCCGGCTGTTCCTTAAGAATCAGCTGTTCTACCACTTCTACAGTAAGAGGCTCGATGTAAACTTTATCTGCAATATCTTTATCTGTCATAATGGTTGCAGGGTTAGAGTTCAGAAGTACTACTTCCATACCTTCTTCTTTCAGAGAACGGCATGCCTGTGTACCTGCATAGTCGAATTCTGCTGCCTGGCCGATGATAATCGGACCGGATCCAATTACAAGAACTTTATGTATATCTTTATTTCTCGGCATGATCTGTTCCTCCCATCATTTCCATAAATCTGTCAAACAGGTAGCTGGAGTCCTGCGGTCCAGGGCAGGCTTCCGGATGGAACTGTACGGTAAAGATGTTCTTGCCTTCGTAAGCCATTCCCTCGTTTGTACCGTCATTTACATTAATGAATGCAGGTTTCGCAATACCCTTTTTCTCAAGTGCTTCTGCATCAACCACGTATCCATGGTTCTGAGAAGAAATATAAACACGTCCTGTTGCAAGATCTTTAACCGGATGGTTTCCGCCTCTGTGTCCGTATTTCATCTTATGTGTGTCACCGCCTGTTGCAAGTGCCATCAGCTGATGTCCAAGACAGATTGCAAAGATCGGCACATCGGACTCATAAAGTTTACGGATTTCTTCTATAATAGTAGTGCATTCCTTCGGATCTCCAGGGCCGTTACTGAGCATAATCCCGTCCGGATTAGCTGCAAGAATCTCTTCTGCCGGTGTAAGTGCCGGATAAATGGTAACCTCACATCCTCTTTCATTCAGAGAGCGTGCGATATTGCGTTTTGCACCAAAATCCATAAGTGCAACTTTCGGTCCATTTCCCTTCAGTACTTCTTTCTCACGGCATGTAACTTTTTCAACTACTTTTCCGGTTGTATATGCTTTTAAACGGGGGATTATTTCATCTAAATCATAATTTTCGTTGACTGTGATCATACCATTCATGGTACCTTTTTCACGAAGAATTTTTGTGAGAGCACGTGTATCGATGCCTGCAATACCAGGTATGTCATGCTTTTCAAGAAAATGCTGAATCGTATCCACGCTTCTGAAGTTACTTGGGATACGGGATAATTCACGAACAATAAAACCATCAATCCAAGGCTTCCTGGACTCCTGGTCCTCATAACAGATACCATAATTACCAATCAAAGGATATGTCATGCAGACAGCCTGTCCTGCATACGATGGGTCAGTCATTACTTCAAGATATCCGGTCATGGATGTATTAAAAACAATTTCGCTGATGACTTCTCTTGTTGAACCAATGCTGGTTCCTTTAAATACATGGCCATCTTCTAATATCAGAAATGCTTTCATATAATCTCCCTTTCTGTTTTTATCTAAATCTTCAAGATTGTATCATAAGTCTTTCTATTTTTCAACAGGTTAAAGTGCTAAAAATAATTAAGTTGTTCTAAAAAACTTTGCTTTGGCAAATTATCTAAGTTGAAAATATAATTTAAAAAATTTCAAATTTTATGTTGACATTTTTGTTTTCATGAGGTATGATAATTAGGCAGTCAGCGAGGCTGACTGATTCATAATGAAATGCAGGAGTGGCGGAATTGGCAGACGCGCAGGCTTCAGGTGCCTGTGGTCGCAAGATCGTGTGGGTTCAAGTCCCAT
>CAVBPN010000089.1:0-18096 GCA_963597235.1 bacterium | reverse complement strand
GATGAAGACTGTGGATGCGGACATGACCACGATCACGAAGAACATGAACATCATCATCACGATCATGACCATGAATGCGGATGTGGACACGATCATCATGACCACCACCATCATCATGCAGATGAAGTATTCACAAGCTGGGGTCGTGAGACAATTAAGAAATATACAAGAGAAAATCTTGAGAAGATGCTGGAAGCTCTTTCTGCATCTGATGAATATGGAATCATCCTTCGTGCAAAAGGAATGCTTCCTGCAGAAGACGGAACATGGATCTACTTTGATATGGTTCCGGAAGAAACAGAGATTCGTGAGGGTGCACCGGAATATACCGGCCGTCTCTGCGTAATCGGATCAAAACTGAAAGAGGATAAACTGGCTGAACTCTTTGGCCTGTAATCATAGAGGAGAACACAGATAATGGATGAGATCAAAGTACCGATTTATTTAATGACCGGTTTCCTGGAAAGCGGCAAGACTTCTTTCCTGAGTTTTACCATACAGCAGGATTATTTCCATACAGATGGAAAGACACTTCTGATCCTCTGCGAGGAAGGCGAGGAAGAATATGATCCGGCGATCCTTGAAGCAAATAATACAGTTATAGAAGTTATTGAAAATGAAGAAGATTTTACAACAGACAGACTGGTTGCCATGGATATCCTTCATCAGCCGGAGCGTGTCATCATAGAATATAATGGCATGTGGCTGGTAAGCAATTTCGAAAAAATGCAGCTGCCGACAGGCTGGGGAGTAGAACAGCAGATTACCTGCGTAGATGGAAGCACTTTCCAGATGTATATGGCAAACATGAAATCCATTTTTATGGATATGATAAAAAATACAGATATGGTTATCTTTAACCGCTGCAAGAAGGAAGATCCGCTTCCGACTTATCGTCGTGGAATCAAGGTTGCAAACCAGAGAGCAGAAGTCATTTTTGAAGATGAAGAAGGCGAGCTTGGAGATATCTTCCAGGATGAGATGCCATTTGATATGAATGCACCGGTCATTGAGATCCTTCCGGAAGATTACGGTATCTGGTTTGTAGATGCAATGGATCACCCGGAAAATTATGAAGGAAAGACTGTCAAGTTTAAGGCAAGAGTCATGAAACCGCGTGGAATGGGAAGTAAGTTCTTTGTTCCGGGACGTACGGCTATGACCTGTTGTGCAGATGATACTACATTCCTCGGTTATGTATGCAAGAGCGCATATGCACCGAAACTGATGCCGGGAGAATGGGTAGAAGTCACTGCAAAAGTCAGCGTTGAGAAACGTAACGAATACCAGGGTGAAGAAGGTATTGTGCTCAATGCAGAATATGTAGAGCAGTGTGATGCACTGGAAGACGAAATGGTTTACTTTAATTAATACAGCGAGGAAATTCTGATGTATCTGATCGTAGGTTTGGGAAATCCCGGAAGGCAGTATGAAGCCACACGCCATAATATGGGATTTGATGTAATAGACAAGCTTGTGGAGGAGTATGATATTCCACAGGCCGGCGTGAAATTCAATGCCATGTACGGAAAAGGAAGAATCGGAGGCCAGCCGGTCATTCTGATGAAACCGCTTTCCTATATGAATCTCAGCGGAGGTCCTGTCCGGGATATGGCAAACTACTTTAAAATCGATCCGGAGACAGAGATGATCGTTGTTTATGACGATATTGATCTGGAACCGGGGCAGCTTCGCATTCGCAAAAAAGGAAGTGCCGGCGGGCATAATGGAATCAAGAATATCATCCAGCAGCTTGGCACACAGACTTTTGTTCGTATTAAAGTCGGTGTCGGCGCTAAACCGAAGGGATGGGATCTGGCAGACCATGTGCTTGGCAGACTCGGAAGTGATGAGCGTAAGCTGGTAGAAGAAGCGCAGGACAGAGCCTGCAAAGCTGTAGAAATGATTCTGGCTGACAGTGTAGATGCAGCTATGAACGAGTTCAATAAGAAAACGGGGAATGTATGAAGACATTTTTGCAGCCTCTGCAAAATCTTGCAGAGATGGAAGAAATACAGAAACAGGCAAAAAAGAATCATGGAATTCTGGAAATCAGTGGTTGTATGGAGTCCCAGAAAGCTCATCTTATGTATGGGCTTTCCGGGCTTTTTCCATGTCATCTGGTAATTGCGGCAGATGAAAAATCTGCGAAAGAGCTGTATGAAGATTATCGCTTTTATGATAAACGTGTTTATTATTATCCGGCGAAAGACCTTCTTTTCTTTCAGGCAGATATTCACGGAAACCTTTTGATCCGGCAGCGAATGCAGGTAATCCGGGCACTTCTGGAATGTGAGGATGAGATCACGGTTGTTACCAGTATTGACGGATGTATGGATTATCTGGCTCCTCTGGAAAAAATAGAAAAACAGCTGATCCATTTCCGTAATGACAGTACACTGGATATGGATAAACTGACAGCGGCTCTTGTTCACATGGGATATGAGCGTGTCGGACAGGTGGAGATGCCGGGACAGTTTTCTATCCGCGGCGGGATCATTGATATTTATTCTCTGACAGAAGAAAATCCGTGGCGTATTGAGCTCTGGGGAGATGAGATTGATTCTATTCGAAGTTTCGAAGCACAGAGTCAGCGTTCACTGGAAAATCTGGATGATATTACAATCTATCCGGCAGCAGAACAGCCGATGGAGAAAAACGGAGTTTCATTTCTGGATTATTTTGAGGATAAAGATACAATTGTATTTCTTGATGAACTGAATCATCTGGAGGAAAATGCCAAAGCTGTTTCCGAGGAGTTTCAGCAGAGCTGTCAGAACCGTAAAGAAAAAGGGGAGACAAACCTCTCCGATGACTGGATGTGTACGTGGGAGGAAATCTGCCACAAAATAAACAGCAGAAACTGCATTGCCACGTCGCTTCTGGATCCGAAGAAATCAAGCTGGAAGATTTCTGACCAGTTCAATATTACTGTGAAATCCGTGAGTTCCTATCAGAGCAGTTTTGAACTTCTGGTAAAGGATCTGAAACAGTATAAAAAGGACGGATATCAGATCGTACTTCTGTCCGGTTCGAGAACACGTGCAGAACGTCTTGCGAAGGATCTGCAGGAGGAAGACTTAAGTGCATTTTACGGGAAGGATTCGGATCGTATTCTGCAGCCTGGAGAGATCATGGTTGCATATGGTCATGCACGTAGAGGATTTGAATATCCGCTGGTTAAATTTGCGGTCATTACAGAATCGGATATTTTCGGTAAAGAGCAAAAGAAACGTAAAAAGAAAAAAGAATACAACGGAAAGAGAATTCAGGATTTCTCAGAACTGTCTATTGGGGATTATGTAGTTCATGAGAAACATGGACTTGGTATCTATAAAGGTATTGAGAAGGTTGCGGTAGATAAAGTCGCCAAGGATTATATCAAGATTGAGTACCGGAATGGAAGTAATCTGTACATTCTTGCAACACAGCTGGATGTCCTTCAGAAATATTCCGGAGCAGAAACCGCGAAACCACCGAAACTGAACCGCCTTGGAGGTCAGGAATGGAAAAAGACAAAGTCCAGAGTCCGCGGTGCGGTACAGAATATTGCCCGTGAACTGGTAGAACTTTATGCAGTACGACAGGAAAAAGAAGGGTATGTCTGTGGACCGGATACTGTCTGGCAGCGAGAGTTTGAAGAGATGTTCCCGTATGAGGAGACAGAGGATCAGCTGGCTGCGATCGAGGATACCAAGAAAGACATGGAAAGTACCAGGATCATGGATCGTCTTGTGTGTGGTGACGTTGGATATGGTAAGACAGAAGTTGCTCTTCGGGCGGCTTTTAAGGCCGTGCAGGAGAGTCGTCAGGTTGTTTATCTTGTACCGACCACGATTCTTGCACAGCAGGTTTATAATACCTTTATTCAGCGAATGAAGGAATTTCCGGTGCGTGTAGATCTGCTCTGCCGTTTCCGTACTGCAGCACAGCAGAAAAAGACGATCGCGGATCTGAAAAAAGGACAGGTGGATATCGTAGTCGGTACTCACCGGGTACTTTCGAAAGATGTGGAGTATAAAAATCTCGGCCTGCTTATCATTGATGAGGAACAGCGATTTGGAGTCGTTCATAAAGAAAAGATCAAGCAGCTGAAAAAAGATATTGATGTATTGACGCTGACAGCGACACCGATTCCGAGAACACTTCATATGAGTATGATCGGTATCCGTGATATGAGTGTTCTGGAAGAGCCGCCGATGGACCGTGTTCCGATTCAGACCTATGTTATGGAATATGATGAGGAAACAGTGCGTGAGGCAATTAATCGTGAACTTCGAAGAGGCGGTCAGGTTTATTATGTTTATAACCGTGTCAATGATATTGCAGATGTGGCGGCAAGGATCGCAAAACTTCTGCCGGATGCGAGAGTAGATTTTGCACACGGACAGATGAGTGAGCGTGAGCTGGAAGCTGTCATGTATGCATTTATCAACGGGGATATTGATGTACTGGTTTCCACCACGATCATTGAGACCGGGCTGGATATCTCGAATGTGAATACAATGATCATTCATGACTCCGACCGTTATGGTCTTTCACAGCTGTATCAGCTCCGTGGAAGAATCGGTCGTTCGAACCGTACAGCGTATGCGTTCCTGATGTATCGGCGGAACACGATACTGAAAGAGACTGCAGAGAAACGTCTTTCTGCGATCCGGGAATATACAGATCTCGGAAGTGGATTCAAGATCGCGATGCGTGACCTGGAACTCCGTGGAGCAGGAAATCTGCTTGGTGCAGAGCAGCATGGTCATATGAATGCAGTCGGATATGACCTTTACTGCAAGATGCTCAGCGAAGCCGTTAAAGAGGCGAAGGGTATTCATACGATGGAGGATTTTGAGACAACGATCGATCTGAATATGGATGCGTTTATTCCGGATTCTTATATCAGCAATGAATATCAGAAACTGGATATTTATAAACGAATTGCCGGAATTGAGACCCGGCAGGATTATGACGATATGCTGGAAGAGCTGTTGGATCGTTTTGGAGAAATGCCGAAGGCAGTCCTGAATCTGCTGGCAATTGCCAGAATGAAGGCACAGGCACACAGATGTTATGTCGTTGAGATCAAACAGATCGGAAAGGATATGAAGATCACACTATACGAGCGTGCACAGCTGAATCCGGCAGGTATTCCGGCGTTACTGCAGAAATACAGAAGAGGACTGCAGTTCAAGAATGAGCAGGAACCGAAGTTTATCTTTACGCCGGAAGGAGCCGGGAATACGCTGACAGCGCTGACGGATTTTCTGACAGAGCTGGAAACACTGGTGGAAGAGTAAGCCGGAAGATTTTTGATAAAAGAATTTGATATCGGAAATGTAGGGGAGAATCTGTGAAATATCCGTGAAAAACGGCTATTTTTATGATTCTCCTTGCTCTTAAAGGGAAAAAAGTTTATACTCTTACTTATATGCTGGTACAGTAATATTAGCTGTACTGAATTGTGAAGCAATGGAGGAAGAGATGAAAACAATGACTAAGAGAACAGCCGTTGCAGCTCTTACAGGCGTAATGGCAGTAGGAATGCTCACAGGCTGTGGAGAAAAGAAATTAGATGGAACAAAAACAGTTGCAACTGTAGATGGAACAGAGATCCCGCTTGGACTTTTAAGCCTTTCTGTCAGAGAAGGACAGGCACAGACAGAAGCTATGTATAAGAGCTTCATGGGCGGCCAGGATTATTCCATCTGGAGCATGGATGCAGATGATGGTAAGACTTATGGAGAACAGGTCGTAGAACAGTGCCTGGAAGATATAGAGCTTATGTACATCATGAAAGAAAAAGCTGCTGATTATGATGTGGAGATCACAGATGATGATGCGCAGAAGATCGCGGATGCGGCAGCTGAATTTATGAGTGCAAACAGTGATGAGACAATTCAGGATCTTGCGGTTACTGAAGACCAGGTTAAAACTTATCTGGAACTTCAGACTTACAAGAGCAGAATGTATGATCCGATCATTGCAGATGTAGATAAGGATGTTTCTGATGAAGAAGCACAGCAGTCTTCTTTTGATTATGTAAGTATCAGCACAGCAGATCTCAGTGATGATGAGATTGAGCAGAAAAAAGAAGATGCACAGAAGATTCTGGATGATCTGAAGGCAGCAGGAACAGATGGAGATTTGAATGAGATTGCAAAAGCAGTAGATGATTCTTATTCTTCCGTAAGCGGTACATTTGATGCAAATGAAGATGCAGCAGAAGAGGATTCTGATGATGAGTCTGACAGTAGTTCATCTTCCAGTGCTTATCCGGATGAAGTTATCAAAGTTCTCAGAACTCTGAAAGACGGAGAGATTGGACCGGATGTCATTGAGACAGATACATCTTACTATGTAGTAAAACTTGATAAAGTTAATGACGAAGAAGCTACACAGACTAAGAAAGATTCTATCATTTCTACAAGAGAGAGTAATCTCTATACAGAGACAACAGAGAAATGGCTGGAGGATGCAGATATCAATGTAGAGAATAAAGTTCTCAAGACTCTGAAAGTAACAGATAACCATAAGTTCTCTTATCCGACAGCAACACCTGAACCGACAGAAGAAGCTACAGAGGAAACAACAGATACATCAGAAGCAACTGATGAGACAACCGATGAAACTACAGAGGAATCCACAGATGCAGAAGTAACTGAAACACCGGAAGTTACAGAAGCAGCAGATGAGACTGAGGAAGCTTCTTACAGCACAGATTCTTCACTTGAAGTCAAAGACGGAGATACAGTCAATATTGATTATGTTGGTAAGATCGATGATGTGGCATTTGACGGTGGAAGCACAGACGGAAACGGAACAGACCTTGTGATCGGTTCCGGCACATATATTGACAACTTTGAAGAACAGCTGATTGGTGCACATCCAGGAGATGAAGTAGAAGTAACCGTTACATTCCCGGATGATTACGGTGTAGATGATCTGAATGGCAAAGAAGCAGTATTTGATGTTACTGTAAATGGAATTTATGAATAAAGAATAACATAGAAAAGGATGACAGATTTGTTTCTGCCATCCTTTTTTGCAGTCTGTGATTAAAATTCTTCTGTATCGGATTCAGTGCTTTCACTGTTTCCACTGGAAACATGAATGCCATTGATTTCAACATCACCTTCCATTGGGATGACAATGCATTTACGACCGTCAATGACCTGTGTTTCAATCAGGGCGGCACGGTCCGGGTCTACATGGATCACAACATCCGGTGTTTTGATCTCTGTACGCCTGGTGTTGGTGATATTGTTTGCCATGAGAGAGGCATTTTCTCCGGCAATTGCCTCATAAGTCTGGTCGAAGGTTTCGAGCTTTTCATCCTCAACACCGCATTCTTCAAAAAGACGCTTTACTTCTGGTTTTGTCAGTACAGCAGGATCAGGGGAATCCTTCTGAGATTCCACCCATTCGTTCAGCTTTTCATGGATATTCATGACGGTGTCGTAAGCACAGTCTTCACCCAGAGTCTCTTCTACAAGGGCATTGAAGGAATCGCGCTGTCCACCGGCAGAGAGTGGGGTAGTACATCCAAACATCTCATCTACAAAGGTGGTGCGGAGCTGTTCAGCATTCCTGGTGTAGTACAGCAGACCGTGGATATCAGTACTGCGGTCGTTAAATACCGGAAACAGGAATCCAAGATCCGGCATTTCTACGATCCAGTCACGGATACGGTCTTCGATATTATTGGTCTCTGCATTATAGCACAGGCCGGCTTTTGAAAGGTTGACCGGACAGATGCTGCACAAAATGTGATCGTAGATCTCATCAGACGCATCAAACATTTCCTGTCCGTCGGAAGATTTGCCCGGGATATCGTAAACTGCATGGATCAGGATAATGTAGTAATTTTCGCCATAGTCATAGTTTTCAATGATCTTATCATAAAATTCTTCGATAATGGCATTATCCTGGAGTTTGCTGCCGCGGAGTTTCATAAGAAATTCCTGTGTGCCGCCTTCTTTTTCCTGTTCAAGTGGGAACTCCATGTTGATCAGGTTTTTACCCACTGTGCCGGACAATGTTTTCTTGAAGATTTCAAAGTATTTGAACATTTCTTCTTCTGAAAGAGAAAGAAAGGCTTCTTTCAGTTCTGTTTTCTTATTCTTTTCACCGTCAACGTAGCATCCACAGATTCGCGTAATGGCGCAGTTGTTCGGAGAAAACTGTTTCTTGATTTCTGATATTTCTTTTTTATTCATTATGTATTGCTCCTGTTTTACAGAATTTCTGTACGGAAAGCTTCTGCAATTCCACTTAAATTATAACGTTCAGCGAGATCCTGAATTCCCATCATGATCTCTTCACGGCTGAAATCATTGGCTTCGAGAAATTCATCTTCTTTTCCGTTGAGATGGTAATAGAACAGAAGACCGATTTCCAGATTCTGACGATCGCCATCGCAGGTTATCTCATATAACTGGTTTTCGGCTTCATCAATTTTACCATTGTCTGCGAGCTCTGTAAGGTCTTCGAGAACCTGGCGTGCATCTGTATCTTCAATTACTTCCGGGGTTAGTTCTGTTGCATCTACCTGGAATAACATTTTCATGACGGCTCGTACCATTTCGCGTATCTGACGCAGTATATAATCATCCTGAAGCATTTGTATTCTCCCTTCCGGATTCATGATCCTATGTGTGATTTTGTAAGTATGTATCTACTAGAGTACCACAAAAAAAGAGTTTCTTCCAGATGAAAAATATATTGTAATTTGAAAGAAGGTGAAGAAACTTGTCGCCCTTTTTTTCTTGCCTTATATGATTTGAAAATAAAGAAAATACATGCTTGGGAACATTCCCAAAAACATCTTAATTCATTTATACTCTTATTTACAGAAAAAGCAAGGATAATTTAACGAAAAATGAAAATTTATACAAAAATAATAAAGATCAAGACACTGCTTTGTACATATTTAACATAGCGAGTATTGCTGTAAAAAGTTATAAATATGCACTTTTTTGGTCATTGTTGTTGTGAATATTAAACTTTACGCGATATATGCGGAATGTTATAATAAATAATATTGAATTGCGTAGAATATCGTTTACAAAGGACAGCATGAACAGCTGTTACGGGAAGGATATGAATGAATGAGTAAAGATACTGCAATGACAAAGCAGGAATCCGAAGAAATGATAGAGCAACTGAAAAAAGTATTTGAAGTGGTTCGTTTATTAGATGTGGATACACTGGAAACCGGAAATCTGAGAGATGAATCGAATGCTGAAGGATTTTATTGTAAATGTTATGACTTCTGGAAGAAAGGCACGCGATGCAAGAACTGTACTTCCAGAGAAGCTTTAAAGAATAAAAGTGAATTACTGAAACTGGAATATCTGAATTCTAATATTTATCAGGTAATTTCAAAATATATTGAAATAGATGGTAAGCCATATGTAATGGAAATGATCAATGCAATGAAGTCAGATGCATTGATGGATGAAGATGGACGTACAGAACTGATCAAGCAGCTTTCCGGATATAACAGAGAGCTGTATACAGATGCACTTACCGGAATCTATAACAGACGTTATTATGAAGAACGAATCAAGAATTCAGATATGGAAGCAGGAATTGCCATGATCGACCTGGATGACTTTAAGATTTATAATGATACGTTCGGGCATGATGCGGGAGATCTGGCACTGACGACGGTTGTCGGGATCATTAAAGCAAATATACGTCGTACGGACATGCTGATCCGAATGGGTGGAGACGAATTTTTGCTTGTGATGCCGGACATTACAGAACAGATCTTTTCAGATAAACTGAAGCAGATTCAGGAGAAGATCCATTCAACAAAAGTACCTGGATATTCACAGCTGCGTCTGTCGGTAAGTATTGGTGGTGTGATATCCGGAACGGGGAATACAGTTGAGTCATCGATACACAGAGCCGACCAGTTTATGTATCAGGCAAAGACCTGTAAGAATATGGTTGTAACGGAGCAGGATGAGGAGGCCGCTGATAAAGTTGAAGGTGGCGAAACATCCAAAACTTATAAGTACCGAATCCTGATCGTTGATGATTCAGAGATGAACCGTGCAATCTTGTCAGAAATCCTCAGCGAGGAATATGATATTGTTGAGGCGGATTGTGGAGAAGTATGTATTGATAAACTGAGAAAGTATGAGCGAGGAATATCACTTGTTCTGCTTGATATTGTCATGCCGGGAATGGATGGCTTCGGTGTTCTTAATTATATGAACCGTCATCATTATCTGGAGGATATCCCGGTTATCATGATCTCCAGTGAGGATTCTACAGAAATCGTCAGACGCGCGTATGAGATGGGTGTTTCGGATTATATCAATCGTCCGTTTGATGCAGGAGTCGTACATCGAAGAGTTTACAATACGATTAAGCTTTATGCGAAACAGAGACGTCTGATCACACTGATCACGAATCAGGTATACGAAAAAGAAAAGAACAACCGTATGATGGTTGGAATTCTGAGCCAGATCGTAGAATTCCGTAATGGAGAAAGTGGAAGTCATGTCCTGAACATTAATGTACTTACCGGAATGCTTCTGGAAAGTCTTGTACAGAGGACGGACAAATATGATATTTCATGGTCAGAGCGACTGCTGATCACAACTGCATCAGCACTGCATGATATCGGTAAGATCAGTATTGATGAGAAGATCCTGAACAAGCCGGGCAGACTGACGGATGAAGAATTTAAGATCATGCAGCAGCATACGATCATCGGCGCTACGATCCTTAAGAACATGGAAGGTTATGAGGATGAGGAGCTGATGAATGTCACATATCAGATCTGCAGATGGCATCATGAGCGATATGATGGAAAGGGTTATCCGGACGGACTTAAAGGAGATGAAATCCCGATCTCCGCGCAGGTGGTTTCTCTGGCAGATGTATATGATGCACTGGTAAGTGAGCGTGTTTATAAGAAAGCCTATTCCCATGAGAAAGCAATCCAGATGATCCTGAATGGAGAATGCGGTGCGTTTAACCCGATTCTTCTGGAGTGCCTGCTCGACATTCAGGACAGAATCAAACAAAAAGTAAAGGGAAGTACACGGGAGGGAAATCCATTCCAGAAAAAAGAAAAAGCAGCAGAGATCAAAGAGTTTGAAAATGCCAAAGAAGACTTTATGGATTCTGTTTCTAAAAATATGGAAAAAGAATATACCGCACTTGGAAATGATGAAAGTGATGATTTTTCCAAGGGGGGGGGCAAAACCAAAATTCTGATGGATGATATACGAAAGCGTTATTTTGAAAATATCTGAAATAAGGAGACAAAGAGATGACAATCAGAGAATGTTATGGAGAACTGGGATCAGATTTTGACAAAGTACTGAGTCGTCTTGTAAGTGAAGCCCTGGTAAAGAAATTTGCACTTAAATTTCTGGATGATCCGAGCTTTCGACAGCTAAAAGAAGCGACAGATGCAAAAGACGCGGAGACTGCATTCCGTATGGCACATACATTGAAGGGAGTCTGCCTGAATCTTGGTTTTGATAACCTTTTTGCACCAAGCCAGGAACTGACAGAGAAACTCCGTGGAGCAGAATCTGTAGAAGGTACAGATGAACTGCTGGTAGCAGTCGAAAAAGAATATAACATAACCTGCGAGGCACTTCGAAAGGTTGACTAAGGGAACTGTAACCTGATATCAGATTTAAAACTGAATATAAAAATAGAAACTCCCGGTATTCTGTTCTGACGGACAGAGCACAGGGAGTTTTTTACTGGTATTTACTGCATCTGTTTCATTGCTTCATGGAGCAGAGTCAGACTTTCCGGTGAAGGATCTACATATGGAGAATCAATCAGGTAATCTTCCAGTGTTTTCAGATGCTCTTCCGTACATGGAACACCAAGTTCCTCAAGTGTGAGCGGCATGTCCATTCCACGCATGAATTCTTTGAGCTGTTCTTTCTGTTCACTGAGTTTATTATAGTATAACTGTGTAAACCGGGCAACGGCAACGATCTCACCGTGAAGGGCATCTTTTGCTTTCTGGGTGAAGAAGGTGCGGACACCATCATACATCATAAGTGTATTCTGCCATTTTATAAGCTGTGAAAAGGTCGAACTTGTTATCATCAAGAGTCATAACAGGTTTACCGTTCTGGATCTCAATCTTTTTTGCCATGGCATCGAGGATTCCGGCAGCAGTATAGCGAATCGGGCATTTAGCGATGACATCCATATCTACCAGAACCGCATCAATTTCATGTTCAAAACGCCAGCAGATTTTCTTTGCACCTTCCGGAGTATACATGACACTCATGGTTGTAAAGGCTGCACAGGTAGCGATGGTGGTAGGAATACTGACGATCCCCAGTCCGGCTGTTTCTGCAACGGATTTGGAGAAGTCCATGATCTTTCCGCCACCGATACCGACAACTTCATCACAGCCGGCTGCAAGACAACGATCAGCATATTCTTTTGCGGCTTCGAAACTGCATACACCTGTGTATATATCTACAACATAATCAACACCAGCTGCTTTAAGACTCGGAAACAGCTTTTCTTTTACAGCATCAAAAGCTCTTGGTCCTGCAACAAGAAATGCTTTTTTACTGAATCTTGCAATCTCTTTTCCATGATGAGTCATCCTTTCTCTATGTAAAAAATAATGTTTTTCTTTGAATGACAACATCATAGCAAGTGAAAAATCCTGTCGCAATAAGACCTGTGTTTTTAGAATCAATTGTGCCCTGAATAACAAAAAAACAGACAAATTTGTCTGTTTTTTTGAAGGGGTTTAAAGAGGGATTATTTGGATGCAGTAATCGTTACTTCCCCATCATCACTCTTAATTTCCAGAGAATTCTGTGTTTTATTTTCAGAGGCGACGATCTGTTCATCGTCCTCATCTGTCATGACCTTACCGAGTTCTTCCGGAATATAAATCATCACTTTATTTGAATTTTCAATCACATGGCTCTGGCCAAGCATTTCCTGAAGGAAATTGATATCAATGTGGATATATGAATAGGATTCATGTCCCTTCTTTTCGACAATATTCAGTGTGTCATCCTGTACCTGGTAAGAGAGGGGAAGCATTCCATCATTTGTTTCAATATTATATGCAATGTAGAAATTGTCGTCATCGGATTCTCTTACATCCAGATCAAGATTTCGAAGGTCAACGTTCATAGAAGAAAAGGCGTTGATCTTTGTTTTACTTAAAATTGCATGATTGTCGCTGGAATCCATTGTTGCAGTACCGCTGATTCTGTTCAGATCAGCAGATTTTACATAATTTTTTCCACCGGATGCAACACCAACACCAAAGAACAGAACACCCACTGCGCAGAGAATGCCACCAGCCGCCAGTAACCGTTTATTTGTTTTTTTCATGATTCTTACCTCTCTTTCCAGCTAATTTCCGTGCAAGCATAACAAGAAGCATACCGGTCCACTTGCAGAGATAGATTCCAAGGAGATACAGAAGAATCGCGCATCCAATTCCAAGTAATCCGCATCCTGTGATCGTCAGTGCACCGGATAACGAATATGGGAAGGAAACAAGTCCTCTGAGCAACAGCTTGCCACCTACCAGTAAAATACTGAATGCCGCAATAAAGTCACAGAAGATCACACAGACAATGCAGATTGCAACTGCAAGGAGTACTGCAAGCAGTGCAATAAAAAGCGGTACCGTCACAGGCGTTGACAGGATTGCAAGAACCGAAAGCGTGATAATTCCTTTTTTACTTTTTTTCTCTTCGGTGTCTGTTTCCTGTTCCTGAATCTTCCGATCCAGCAGATTGTACATCAGGTCAGCAGCAGCTTCTTTCGGAGTGCCAAGTTCCTCTATCAGTTTCTGCTGTCCCTCTTCATCTGTATCACTGAAATATTCATTAAAATACTCAATTGCATCATCATAATCCTGCTTCGGAAGTTTACGAAGATATTTCTGAAGCTTTTTCATATATTCTTCTCTGGTCAATTTCGGATCCTCCCTTCAATGATTCCGTCAATCGTATCTCTGTAAGAAACCCATTCTTTATTAAGATACACCAGTTGTTCTTTACCGGAATCGGTGATAGAATAATATTTGCGTTTACGTCCCTGAAATTCCTGAGAATAGTTTGTCAGATAACCGTTTTTCTCAAGTTTTTTCAAGATGGGATATAGAGTGGATTCTTTGATATCGGCTACGATCTTGACAGTCTGGCTGATCTCATATCCATAGGAATCCTGCGATTCCACAACAGATAGAATCAGAAACTCTATAAGTAATGCTGATACGGGATAATACATCCGATCACCTCCATAAATAATATGTAAAATAATTATATATAAAAATATTATATATGGAATATATACATATTCATTCAAGAAGTCAAGGAGTTTTAACTAATGAAGAAAAAAGCATTTAAAGCCGTATTTCCATACACGATTCCTATTGGTATCGGCTTTCTTTTCCTCGGAATGTCCTACGGATTTATGATGCAGAGTAAAGGCTTTTCCGTAAGGTATCCATTCTTTATGAGTATGTTTATCTTTGCTGGCTCGATGGAATTTGTAACATCAAATCTTCTGCTGTCGGCATTCAGTCCGGTCGCAGCCTTTTTTCTGGCACTGATGGTTAATGCCAGACATTTATTCTACGGACTTTCCATGTTGGATAAATATAAAAATACCGGATGGAAGAAGTTCTACCTGATTTTCGGTATGTGTGATGAGTCATTCACTGTAAACTGTACCGTAACGCCGCCGGATGATGTAGACCGTGGATGGTTTATGTTTTTTGTGAACCTGCTGAATCAGATCTACTGGGTAGCAGCAGCTACAGCAGGTGCACTTCTCGGATACGTGATTCATTTTGACACGACCGGAATCGAATTTGTCATGACTGCACTGTTTGTCGTCATGTTTTTTAATCAGTGGGAAGAGACAAAGGACCATCGTCCTGCACTGGTAGGATTAATTTGTTCTGCAGTCTGCCTTTTGATTTTCGGAAGCAGTAATTTTATTGTTCCGGCTATGATCTTTATCATCCTGACATTCACTGCCGAGCGCAGATTCAGTAAGAGACCGGAGGTGCAGCCGAAATGACAATGACAACAACACAGGCAATCATCACGATTGCAGCTGTAGTCCTCGGGACTATGGCAACACGTTTTATTCCGTTTATTATTTTTCCGGAAGGTAAGAATCCCCCGGAGTTTGTCAAATATCTTGGAACGGTACTTCCGTATGCGGCAATCGGTCTTCTTGTAATCTACTGTCTGAAGGACGTGCCTGCGAGCAGTACGCATGGACTGCCGGAAGCAATTGCAATTATTTTTATTGTACTGATCCATAAGTGGAAAAAAAGTACCCTGCTGAGTATCGGTGGCGGAACTGTATTGTATATGATACTGGTACAGACTGTTTTTCGCTAGGAGAACTTCAACTGAAAGGAAGTTCGATATGAAAGAAATAAATACCGTAAATCAAAAATCTCTCCCGGAGCGTACCGCTGACGCAATCGTTGCTATGCTCCATATGGAAAATTACAAAGCGGGTGCAAAACTTCCAAATGAAATCCAGATGGCTCAGCGTTTTGAAGTCAGTCGTTCTACGATCTGCCTGGCAGAAAAGCTTCTCGCAGACAGAGATATCCTGGATATTCAGCGGGGAGCCGGAACTTTTGTTTCTCATAAACTTGGCGTTTCGGATGATCCACTTGGTTTTTCATTGATCTATGATAAACAGAAACTGACGAGAGATCTGCTGGAACTTCGCATCATGATCGAACCGAATGCGGCAGCTCTGGCGTCGCAAAATGCCACCCGAAAAGATCACGAACTTCTTTTTACTTTGTGTGATGAACTGGATGCTATCGTAAAATCCGGGAAGAATTATATAAAAAAGGACATGGAATATCATCTTCTGAGTATCAGGAAGAGAATTTTGAAAGATAAATAATTAAAAAATGGTGTTGAAAAAAAGAAACTGTAGCATATTAAATTATGAAAAGTATAGCACATGCAGTTCTTGGGTTTGGTCGAAAACAGTCGATAGATAATGAGTAGCTGTGAGATGATTTTATTTCAGAAATAATCTGAAATCTGTTATAATGAGAAAAGATAAGGAGAAAGTTATGCGAGTCGATGAAGTTATAGCAGAAATTACACAAAGGTGCAGAAAATATGGCGCACAGAAAATAATCCTGTTTGGTTCCAGGGCAAAGGGCACTGCAACAGAACGCAGTGACATTGATATTGCAGTGTCTGGTGTTGCATCATGTGATATTTTTGAATTGGAGGAAGCTCTGGAAGATATTCCAACCTTGTATACGATTGATCTTGTTGATCTTGATACCTGTAAAAATCAGTTATTGCTGGAGGATATTGAACAATATGGACGAGAAATTTATAAGAAGATTTGAATCATTTCAAAATTCCCTGGATTCTCTGGCAGAAGCCAGAGAACGTGATCTGTCAGATTCGTTTGTACTCAGTGGAACCAGTGCAAAGTTCAGTATTACATTTGATTTGGCGTGGAAGGTTATGAAAGATATTCTGGTACAATATTATGCAATTACCGGATTTGTTACAGGTTCTCCCAGAGAAGTACTGAAGCAGTCTTTTCAGGCGAATCTGATCACAGGTGATGAGTGGATTGATATGCTGAAAATACGAAATCAGCTTGCGCATGACTATGATGGCGTGATTGTGAAAGAGCATTGCCAGACAATCATTCATGTGTATATTGATAAATTATATGATTTTAAAACAGTGGTTGAAGACTTGTTAGAAAATGTATAGATATGAATGTAGTAAGAGCACTATTATGTACCAGTTAAATTAATAGTAGTTAAAAAAAGATACTTTCTGACTTAGAGAGTATCTTTTTTTGTTACATAAAAAACGTTTCTATCTGTTTCAACTGATTTTTTGAAATATGAATCTTACCGTGTCTCAAAGAAATAATCCCCTCTTTTTCCAGAACACTTACAAAACGATTAACTGTACGCAGGGAACAGCCAAGATGTGAGGCAATCAACTGACGGGTGACACAAATTTTAATGTCGTTTGAGGATGGAAGTTTCTGACATTCATCATACAGAAATCTTAATAATTTCGTGCGATTATCCATAAAATATTTCTGGCGTTCTGTCTGTGTTTGGGAGGCAAGCTGTGAAATGAGCATTTGTATACGAATAAAAAGTGCATGGGAATCATTTTTTATCCAGCTTATATATTCGCGGGCAGGGATTACCAGGCAGAGTGCTGTTTTTATAGTGGTTAACGTTACAAGCCTTGTCTTATAACTTGAAAAAAGCTCAAAATCTCCAATAATCTCGATTGCATTAATATCAAGAAAACGAAAGTCTTCATTGGCGACATGTTCCTCGATTGCCTGAAGACGTCCTTTTAATAAGATATATACATTTCCACAGGAATCATCAGAACTGATCAGAACATGACCGGGTTTAAATGTGCGAGTGTAAATGCAGGAGGCCATACTGTCAGGACATTTCAGAAAAAAATCCTGCAAAAAAGAAATTTGCGCTGTATTCAATTTATTTTTTAATTCATCAGGTAATCGCATAAAAATTCTCCAAAGATGTCAAGTGTCCTTTTTTTGAGGACAAGTCTAGCGTATGGTTATACAAAAGTCAAGAGGGATGGTGATAAAACAAAGATGAAAACAGAACGTACAACAGTTGTAGCAGGCGTTTTTGTTGCAATGAACTTTGTTGGGGCAGGAGTAGCACTTTTTCTTGCATGTGGATATGGAGGAGACCCAATTGCTGTTTTGTGTCAGGGAATTCAGGTAACACTAGGAGTTTCATTTGGAACAGCTTCACTGTTATTCAATCTTTTGGTTATCGGAATTGCACTGCTTGTTTCAAAGAAAAATCTGGGAGTTGGAACAGTTGCGTATGCATTGGTATCAGGTTACTTTATTGATTTTTATTCTTTTCTGCTGAAACAGATACACTTTGTGGACTGGAGTCTTTATGTAAAAATCATATGCTATTTTGTCGGAATCGTATTTCTGGCAGAAACACTGTCTATTTTGATTTTTTTGGACTGCGGAATGAATGGTGTAGATGCAATCGTTTACTTTTTGGAAGAAAGACTGAAAATTCCATATCAGGTGATT
>CAVBPN010000088.1:3729-4582 GCA_963597235.1 bacterium | reverse complement strand
TGCGGGTGTAGTTCAATGGTAGAACACCAGCCTTCCAAGCTGGATACGTGGGTTCGATTCCCATCACCCGCTTTTTTTGTTGCGATAAAGCACCGATTTCTTAGAAATTGGTGCTTTTTACGTACTGGAAAATTCAGGAATAGCTGTTAATATGAAGAAAAAACAAAGGAGCGATCGGGATGAAAGATTATGCAACAGGGATCCAGCATGTAGGAATTCCTACGAAGGATATGGATGCAACAAAAAAGTTTTATGAGGATCTGGGATTTGAAGCTGAGTTTGAGACAGTGAATGACGGAGCGAGGGTATGTTTCCTCAAAATGCACAATCTGGTTATGGAAGTTTATGAGTCAGAGGATGCAGCAGGAAAAATCGGTGCCATTGAGCATGTTGCGATCGATGTCACAGATATTGAGCAGGTTTATAAGGAAATCTGCGATAAAAATATGAACACACTGCAGGACGAGATCCATTTTCTTCCATTCTGGGATAATGGTGTCCGTTTCTTCACGATCAAAGGACCGAATGAAGAGAAAATAGAATTCAGCCAGTTTCTGTAAGATCTACAGAATTGGACAAATATGAAACGAAAACTCCCCGGTGGATCGCTAACCTCTATATAGAGAGGGGACGATCTGCCGGGGAGTTTATTATTGCATTGTAATCAAAAAGACACTAGTCGTGTATTTGTTGCTTAATAGAATTTATCCCTCAATCACTTTCCTGATCGCATCATACAGCTCATCATAAGTCTCGTATGCCGGGATTTCCGGGTATTCGGATTTGATGACATCGGTGCTCTTGAACAGGAAGCCTGCTTTGCTTGCCTGGATCATGCCGAGATCGTTGTGGC
>CAVBPN010000088.1:0-3719 GCA_963597235.1 bacterium | reverse complement strand
CTTAAACAGGAATCCTGCCTTACTTGCCTGGATCATGCCAAGGTCATTGTGGCTGTCGCCGCTGGCAATGGTGTCATAGCCGATAGACTGCAGGGCTTTGACCGTTGTGTATTTGGATTTTTCACAGCGCATCTTGAAGTCTGTGATCTCGCCGTTGTCTGCTACAACGAGGGAGTTGCAGAAGATAGTCGGGTAGTCGAGTTTTTTCATCAGAGGTCCTGCGAACTGAGAGAAGGTATCGCTGATGATGATTACCTGAGTCATTTCTCTGAGCTTGTCGAGGAATTCTTTTGCACCCGGAAGTGGATCGATCTTGGAAATTGTTTCCTGAATTTCTTTCAGTCCAAGATTATGTTCTTTTAAAATATTGAGACGGTATTTCATTAATTTATCGTAGTCCGGCTCATCTCTTGTTGTTCTCTTTAATTCCGGGATACCGGTCTCTTCTGCGAATGAGATCCAGATTTCAGGTACCAGTACGCCTTCAAGGTCTAAACAAACAATTTCCATAATTTTCTCCTCCGTTCTGAAGCGGCTTTAACGTTGTAATAAGGTGCCGCGTCTCTCTAAGTATGTATTCAGCATTTATTATAACGGAAAGAATGCGAAACTTCCATATAAAATTTATTGAAACTGAATTCCTTCATATATTATTTTTGTCATAACTGCTGTGAATACTTACAAGATTATCTATTGTATCTGTAGGTAAGTTAGTGCTATGATGTAACTGTTTGCAGGACCGAGACGATATCCTGTGAACTGTTTTGGCATGGAGTTCACCTAATTATAAAATAGCGGGAGGTCAGTAGAGTTAAAATGAAACAGGAAAATTATATAAAGGGAATGACAATGATCATTCTGTCAGCCTTTTTCTTTGCATGCATGAATGTGAGCGTGCGGCTGGCAGGAGATATTCCATCGATACAGAAGAGTTTCTTTCGTAACCTGGTGGCAGCACTTTTTGCAGCGGTTATTCTGCTCAGAAAGAATGTCGTGCCAAAGGTGCAAAAAAAATACTGGGGACCGCTTTTCCTACGTTGTGCGTTTGGTACGCTTGGAATTCTTTGCAACTTTTATGCGATCGATCATCTTCTGGTAGCAGATGCGTCGATTCTGAACAAATTATCTCCATTTTTTGCGATCATTTTTTCATTCTTATTGTTAAAGGAAAAGATTACGCCAACACAGGGGGCATGTGTACTCCTGGCGTTTATCGGCTGTCTGTTTATTGTGAAACCAGGATTCCAGAATGCGGCATTGATTCCAGCACTGATCGGTGTCTGTGGTGGACTGGGAGCAGGAGTTGCATACACAATGGTTCGTGTTCTTGGAACACACGGAATCAAGGGACCGGTTATCGTATTTTACTTTTCCATGTTTTCGTGTCTTTTTGTGCTGCCATATCTGGTTCTGAATTATACATCGATGACAGGCAGACAGCTTATGACGCTTCTTATGGCAGGGCTTTTTGCGGCAGGGGGGCAGTTTTCGGTTACGGCAGCTTATACCTACGCACCCGCGGCAAAAATTTCGCTTTTTGATTATTCACAGATTATATTTGCAACATTTTTGGGATTTTTCCTCTTTAGTGAGATTCCAGATTGCTACAGTTTCATAGGATATGGCTTGATCATACTTGCTTCATTGGGGATGTTTATTTACAATAGGAAGGCATCAAAAGACAATTGACATAATTTCAGGAATATAGTATATTTGTCTGCATACAGAGCAGAGAAGTTCGAAACTTCTCTGCTTTTGGCTTTTTAAAGATAGTATGGATATAAATGTTTTGCGGAGGACGTATATGACATATTATATGAAAAGCGCCATAGAGACAAGAAATACAATTTTTGAAAACAAGAGCTATGTTCCATGGCAGCCTGCATTTGAAAAATTTGGCGCAGAATACAACAACAGAATTCAGATGCCGGGCAGCTCATTAAGCGGAATAGTAGCAGACTTTTACGAAATCGGGAAAGCAGATTTCAAAGATCAGTCACTGGTGACGGTTCCGGACGGATGCACAGATTTTATGTTTGCGTTTGATGGCAAAAAAATACACAGTTATGTAAGCACAGGCGTGCGAGAAAATAAGAAATTCTATTTTGGAAATATTGAATTTCTGTTTGGAGTACGCTTCATGCCGGGAGGAACTCATCAGATTTTTAAAGATCCCATCAAAGGTATGGTACACCATCCGGTGTCATTGGACAGTGTTCTGAAGAATGCAGGAAGTCTGGCAGAACAGTTTGCGGAATGTACAACTTTTGAAAAAAGGACAAAGCTTCTCAGTGAATATATTGCTTATAATATGGGAGAGGCAGATGCCACATATGAGATCCTGAAAAATATGACATCCATTATCTATTCGTGCAAAGGAAATATAAACATAAAGGAGATCTCTGAGCAGCTGGGATATTCTTCGCGCTACATACAGACAATTTGTAATGATTATATCGGGATGACTCCGAAGGAACTGTGTCAGACAGTGCGGATGCAGTATGCGTTGGTATTGGAAAAGAAAAATCCACAGGCTTCTATGGAAACCATATCGTCTTTTGCCGGATATTCAGATATTAGCCATATGAACCGTGAATTTAAAAAATATATGTTCTGCAAAATGTCGGACATCCGCAATGACAAGGTACAAAAGAGTGAGGAAGAAGCTCAGCAGATTGTATTTGTATGGTAGTTGTGTTCCGATTTATTCTGAAACAGTTCCGACTTGTTCTGTTTTAATTCTGTTTTATTATGATTCAAAAAAGAAAAATGAGTAATATATAACTCATAGCAACGGCGCTCCAGATGGGGTGCCGATTTTTTTTGCACCGGGAGGTGAAACATGGAGAGTAACAGATTATTCAGTATAGGCATTGATATAGGAACCAGTACTTTTCAGATGGTGATCAGTGAACTTACAGTTGAAAATTCCATGCCTTCATATATGATACCGAAATTTCAGATCACAGATAAGAAAATCGTATATCGAAGCAAAATCTATTTTACACCAATGGTGAATCAGGAACTCCTGGATATGGTTGAAATAAAGTGTTTACTGGAGGCGGAGCTGACAAGGAGCGGAATCCCAAAAGAAAAGCTTGAATCAGGAGCGATCATTGTTACAGGAGAGGCGGCCAATAAGACGAATGCAGATATCGCGGCACAGGAACTGGCAGAATTTGCAGGGGATTTTGTAGTAGCAGTAGCAGGACCGGATCTTGAGGCTTCTCTGGCAGGATATGGAAGCGGTGCTGCACAGATATCCCAAAAACAGCAGATTACGTTGGCAAATCTGGATATTGGCGGTGGGACCACCAATGTGGCTGTATTTCAGAACGGAAAAAGAAGAGATCAGTATGCGCTGCATATCGGAGGGCGTCTGATACGGCTGGATGAAAACAATAGAATCAGCTATATATCAGAAAAAATAAAAGCTCTTTTAGAAGAAAGAGAGATTTGCATAAAAGTCGGAGACAAAGCAGATTTTGAACTTATTCGGAAGGTTTGTCGTGAACTGACGGATGTTCTGATAAGGATTTTACGGGGAAATCCATTGACGGATGGGCAGAAAACACTTCAGATCTATCATGGAAATCAAAAAGTGCAAACGGATGGATGTACGGTTTCCGGTGGTGTAGGAGAACTGATGGATATTGAAGAACCGAAAACATTGGAAGATATCCGAAGGTATGGAGACATTGGTCCCTGCCTCGCATCGG
>CAVBPN010000087.1:690-2528 GCA_963597235.1 bacterium | reverse complement strand
GATTGTGATAAAAGAAGGGAGAAGCATGAAAATTCCATACCAGCCGGAATTTGAAGTAAGAACACCAGGCAGTAATGCGAATAAAAAGAAGCCGAAATATAACATGCCTGAAATGATGCATGGCAAAAAATGATTCCAGCCGATCAGACCGGTCAGCGCTGCGAGACTCAGCATCAGCAGGCTCATGTAGTTCGTGATTGTTCCTTCCGGAAAATTCAGAAGTCCGGCGGATATACACATGCTGACACCACAAAGCAGAAAGAAGCTGTTAAAGATTCGCATGATCTTTGAAATAAAAGAAGAACTTCCATTAGGGGAACAGTGCTCCCACAGTTCTACATCCAGCTTTTCTGCCAGTTCTCTGGCCTGGCGGGTGAAAGTACTGTTGGTCATGACCATGGCAGTGTCACAGTCATAAAAGTCTGCACCGGCATAAGCTTCCTGAATGGCTTTATTGCCAACAGGGTAAGAATAATATTTGCACTGTATTCCATATTTCATTCCGTTTTTCTGTGCGAGGATATCAATACCCTGGTCACCGCTGCCTTTGGTTACAGTGACCTTGTGAAATCCCCGGTATCTTAATAGTTCTGCACAGCGATGCTCAAACTGCAGCCCGTCCATAATCTCAAAAATCCTTTCTGTATTCAAAATGCTATCCATTATTTTAGCTTTTCAGCATAGAGAATGTCAAGCTGTCAAAAAACATAACGCTTGATAATATGTCAGTTTCTGGTAAAATATGGGGAAAGGAGTGACAATATATGATAACACTTAATGATTACCTGTATTCAGGGGATACGATACTTCGTATTTTACATAATTATATTCATGATCTGAGAGCAGATGCAAAAAAGACGCATAATGAGGTTGATATGATTCACTGTAATTTTCTGATTCTGATCAGAGAATTACTGGAGCATAATGATTTCCTTACCGCGCAGTCTCAGCAGATCAGAGAATTTTATAAATACATGTCAAAAGAATATCCGTTTCTTGCATTTACGTTTAAAGGAAGAATTAAATCACTGATACGTGCGGAAGAAAAATTTAACGGATATGTGGTTGAATATATTTATGATTATTATACAGAACATGGAGAATATCCACCACTGGCGGAATTAAAAAACCGATTAAGCTGTTTTCGCGATTTCATTGCCTATCGTATTGTAATTTCCATGCCGCGATGCCACCTGGAAAGTGAAGCAGACCGTGAACGGGAAGAATTAAAATATCTGTATCAGATTGCAAATGTATTGCCTGGTTTCCTTGAAGAAAGAGGATTCACAGCGGAATCTGCGTATGGCGTCAGAAAAAGCGGTTCTCCGCTTCTGAACGAAGATGTGAAACCTTATTACAGAGACTATATTCATGGAACAGATTCTGATGGATATCAGTCTTTACATATTACGTTTTATGATAACAGCTCCAGATCTTATATGGAAGTGCAGCTTCGAACAAAAACTATGGATGATATTGCAGAGATTGGACCGGCAAATCACCTTGGTTACGAGAAAAAGCAGGAAAGTGAAAGAGCGAGGAGAGATGCAATTCCGAAAGGGGAATGTATTTATTTCGATGAAGCATATGAGAGAGGAATGAAGCTTCTTGGACTCGAATTGTCCAAGCTGGATGTGAATATGTTTTCAGCGGCAGATAACAGTCTGATTAACGACGGCTGCGGATTATACCGCGGCCGCCTGATCCTTCCTTATGAACATCTTTCAAGATTTCAGAATGATCTGATCGACTGATTCTGTGACCGGGCTGTGGGCATCAACGTTCCATCATACTGATGGATTCGATGCCTACGCTTCCGCCACGGACTACTTCTATAT
>CAVBPN010000087.1:0-680 GCA_963597235.1 bacterium | reverse complement strand
ATTCCAGAAGCAGACTGTCTTTGCCGTAATCAATAACTCTGGCTTTAAATGTTTCTGCGATCTGAAACAGCTCTACTTTATCGGCAGCAGAGCATTTTCTTACTTTCACATAAAGAATTTCTTTCATGCGGACAAACACATCGGTAAAATCAATGACTTTGATGACTTCTACCATGCGGTTGAGCTGCTTTTTGATCTGTTCAAATGTCTCATCATCGCTGACCGTGGCAATGGTCATTCTGGAGATTGTCGGGTCCTCTGTGGTGCCTACTGTAAGACTGTCCAGATTATAGGATTTTCCGGAAAAAAGTCCGGAAATTTTAGACAGTACACCGACCTGGTTTTCAACGTAAAGAGAGATCCATCTGGTTTTCATTCCTTTATCCATTTCTGTTTCCTCCTAACAATCCATGATGAGATCAGCCAGTGTGCCGCCTGGTTTGACCATCGGATAAACCATTTCTTCCGGATCAATGATAAATTCAATCACGGTAGGTACTTTTGTGCTCTTTCTTGCTTCTTCAAAGGCGGCTGCAATTTCTTCGCGTTTTGTTACACGAATTCCTTTTGCACCATAGCTTTCTGCAAGTTTAATGAAGTCCGGAGTATATTTCGGATATTCTTCTCCGTTCGTACGTCGGGAGAGGGCTCCGGATCTTAAGTTGGTCATGGAATAACGT
>CAVBPN010000086.1:0-3793 GCA_963597235.1 bacterium | reverse complement strand
ACTAAGGATCTTGTGAGCATTGCGCTCGTGTGGGTTCAAGTCCCATCTTCCGCATAATATTAAAAAAGGTATTGACATGAGTCAGAACTTTGGGTATAATATCTGTTGTCGCGAGGAAGTCGATTTCCACGAAATGCGATATGCGGAAGTGTCGGAACTGGCAGACGAGCAAGACTAAGGATCTTGTGAGCATTGCGCTCGTGTGGGTTCAAGTCCCATCTTCCGCATAATATTAAAAAAGGTATTGACATGAGTCAGAACTTTGGGTATAATATCTGTTGTCGCGAGGAAGTCGATTTCCACGAAATGCGATATGCGGAAGTGTCGGAACTGGCAGACGAGCAAGACTAAGGATCTTGTGAGCATTGCGCTCGTGTGGGTTCAAGTCCCATCTTCCGCATGCAGAGCCCTTGAGAATTCAAGGGCTTTTCTTTTTGCCCGGACAGGGCTTTTTGTTTTATGCAGACATCTCGAATTGTGTTTATGAATGTCGAAAAAAATTATCTGGATGTTTTTTTGAAAAAAAGAGGAATTTGCGACTTGACACAGAATATAATTAATAAGAGGTATTTTTGTCATTCTGTGGAGGATGCGCCTATGAATATCAGAGAAAGCATGGAACAGAGAGAACTGGAACTTTTAAGCCCTTATGCAGCACACAGTGGCCATTCCAGAGGCAGAGAGCGGCAGGAGGAAGAATGTGATGTCCGGACAGTTTATCAGAGAGACCGTGACCGTATCCTTCACTGTAAGGCATTTCGGCGAATGAGAGATAAGACGCAGGTGTTTCTTGCACCGCAGGGAGATCATTACAGGAATCGTCTTACGCATACTCTGGAAGTTTCGCAGATCGCGCGAACAATCGCGAAAGCTTTACGTCTGAACGAAGATCTGGTGGAGGCGATCGCACTGGGGCATGACCTGGGACATACGCCGTTTGGACATGCCGGCGAGAAGGCCCTGAATGAGATCCATCCCGGCGGATTTGCACATTATCGCCAGAGTATCCGGGTCGTACAGATTCTGGAGAAGAACGGGGAAGGGCTGAACCTTACATGGGAAGTAAGGGACGGTATTTTGAATCACCGGATTAGCGGCAGTCCGGCTACGCTGGAAGGTCAGGTAGTACGGTTGTCCGATAAGCTTGCGTATATCCATCACGATATGGATGATGCGCAGCGGGCCGGAATTATCACAGAGGATGACATACCGGTGACGCTGCGGATGTTACTGGGATATACAACGAGGGAACGGTTGAATACGTTCGTACATGATATCATAGAGAGCAGTATGGAGAAAGAACATATTGAAATGTCAGCGGAGATCTATGAAGCGATGATGGATCTGCGTGGGCTTATGTTTCAGAATGTATATGATCATCCGGGAGCGAAAAATGAAGAGAAAAAAGCTATCAAAATGTTGAAAAAGCTTTATATGTATTATATAGAAAATCCGGATGAAATGTCAGCGGAATACAGACAGCTGATGCAGAGAGGCGAATCAAAAGCGCAGGTTGTCTGTGATTATCTGGCTGGCATGACGGATCAGTATTCCATGGCGAAATTCAGAAAGATCTACATACCGAAGTCATGGGAAGTATACTGATAAATATAAATGACAGAGGAGGCAGGGTATGCGTTATTCAGACGATATCATTGAAGAAGTCCGACAGAAAAATGATATTGTAGATGTAGTATCGCAATACGTGAAACTGACAAGGAAGGGCAGTTCCTATTTTGGACTGTGTCCTTTTCATAATGAGAAAACTCCTTCTTTTTCTGTAACACCCGGTAAGCAGATGTATTATTGCTTTGGCTGTGGTGCAGGCGGAAATGTATTTAATTTTATTATGGAATATGAGAATTATTCGTTTGGAGAGGCTCTGAAGCATCTTGCAGACAGAGCGGGAGTGAAACTTCCGAAGATCGAATATTCCAAAGAAGTGAGAGAAAAAGCAGAGCAGAAGGCAGAACTTCTGGAAATCAATAAACAGGCAGCGCAGTATTATTATTATCAGCTTCGTACAGAAGGCGGAAGGCAGGGCCATGAGTATCTTGCCGGGCGTCAGCTGAGTGAAGAGACAATGCGGAAATTCGGGCTTGGGTATTCGGATAAGTTCGGAAGCGGTCTGTATAAATATCTGAAGTCAAAAGGCTACAGTGATGAGAGACTTCGGGAATCCGGTCTGTTTAATGTGGACGAACGCCACGGAATGTATGATAAGTTCTGGAACAGAGTCATCTTTCCGATCATGGATGTCAATAACCGAGTGATCGGATTTGGCGGACGAGTTATGGGAGATGGGAAACCGAAGTACCTGAACTCACCGGAGACGAAGATTTTTGATAAAAGCCGTAATCTGTATGGATTAAATATTGCGAGAACAACGAGAAAGAAGTATCTGATCCTGTGTGAGGGGTACATGGATGTGATCTCCATGCATCAGGCAGGATTTACGAATGCAGTTGCATCACTTGGAACGGCGCTGACTTCAGGCCATGCCAGTCTTCTGAAGCGTTATACGCAGGAGGTACTTCTTCTGTATGACAGTGATGAGGCGGGTATCCGGGCAGCACTTCGAGGAATTCCGATCCTCCGTGAGGCCGGAGTGAATTCCAGAGTTGTGAATCTGAAGCCATATAAGGATCCTGATGAGTTTATTAAGAACATGGGTCCGGAAGCTTTTGAGGAGCGGCTGAATCAGGCATCAGACAGCTTTATGTTCCGGGTAAGTATCGCGGAGAGCGAGTTCCCGATGGAGGAACCGCAGGGACAGAATCGTTTCTTTGAACGTTGTGCACAGATGCTTCTGGAACTGAAGGATGAACTGGAAAGAAATCTGTATATAGAAGCAATTGTTAAGAAATACCGGAGCCGGTACGGAGTCAGCGTTGAAGACCTCAGAAAGAGGGTGAATACGCTGGCACTTAAAGGAACTCCGGCTGAGAATCGGATACAGCCGAAGAGCAGCAGTACACAGAATAAGAAAAAGAAGGAATCTGCTTCTGATCAGGCACAGAAACTGATGCTTACCTGGCTGGTAACCTATCCGAATATTTTTGATAAAGTAGCGCAGTATCTGACACCGGAAGATTTTATTGTTCCGCTGTACAGAGAGGTAGCGCAGATGCTGTTTCAGCAGAGAGAAGAAGGTCAGATCAATCCTGCGAGACTTCTCAACAGCTTTACAGACAGCGAAGAACAGAGAGAAGTGGCATCGCTTTTTAATGCAACGATCCATCTGGAGAACCAACAGGAGCAGGATCAGGCATTTGCAGATACACTTCTCAGGATCAAAGCCGAGAGCCTTGCCGAGAGGAACCGGAACTGGGACCCGACTGATATGGCAGGACTGCAGCAGATAGTCAAAGCAAAAAAAGAATTGGAAGAACTTGGGCGAAAACGCCGGGAACTGCATATTTCTTTTGAATAAGGTTAAAATATAAACACTATATGGAGGGAATGAGCACCTATGGAAATGAATATGGGCAAATTCAGCGAGAAACTGGTAGAGCTTCTGGAGCTTGCAAAAAAGAAAAAAAATGTACTGGAATACCAGGAAATCAGTGATTTCTTTAAAGAACAGCCTCTGGAAGTAGAACAGATGGAAAAAGTTCTGGATTTTCTGGAAGCCAGTGGAGTGGATGTGCTTCGTATTTCAGGAAATGATGAAGAGCTGATTCTGGATGACGATGCAGACATCGAAAAAATGGACGATGAAGAAGAGATCGAACTGGACAAGATCGACCTGTCTGTACCGGAAGGTGTCAGCATTGAAGACCCGGTTCGTATG
>CAVBPN010000085.1:0-2682 GCA_963597235.1 bacterium | reverse complement strand
GTTATATCCTTTGTCTTGGATCTAACAGCGAAGCAGTTCGTCTTTCCGGTGTTAACACCAGAAAATGGAGAATGCTTGCTTACATCATCTGCGGATTCCTGGTAGGAATTGCAGCACTGTTCTTCGTAGCAACTTATACAACCGTTCAGCCAGGATATGGCGATCAGTATAACAACGAGGCAATTGCAGGCTGTGTAATGGGTGGTACATCCATGGTTGGTGGACTTGCTTCCATCGGCGGTACTGTGATCGGTGTATTTATTATCTCTCTTCTGCAGCAGGGAATCATGGCATTTGGTCTTGGTAAAGGACAGCAGATGATCATCACAGGTATCATTGTTATCGTAGCTGTATATGCCGACGTTTCTGCAAGACGTAGAAAGAACTGATCGAAGGGAGGATGAAACAATGGGTGACGTTATTTTAACAATGAAGGATATTGATAAGTCCTTTCCTGGTGTTCATGCCCTGGATCACGTTAATTTCGAAGTAAAACGCGGCGAAGTACATGCACTTATGGGAGAAAACGGTGCCGGTAAATCAACACTGATGAAGGTTCTTACCGGTATTTATCAGAAAGATTCCGGATCCATTACATACAAAGGCCAGGAAGTTGCTTTCCATAATACCCGTGAAGCACAGGACAATGGTATCGTAATCGTACATCAGGAATTAAACATGGTCGGTGACCTTACAGTTGCACAGAATATTTTCATCGGACGTGAGCCGAAGAAAGGAATTCGTGTAGATGATAAGAAGATGATTGAAGATTCCAAGAAATTATTTAAGGATCTGAACATCGAGATCGACCCAAGAGAAAAGATGAGCAACTTAACCGTTGGTAAACAGCAGATGTGTGAGATCGCAAAAGCAATTTCCCACAAAGCTGAAGTTATCATCTTCGATGAGCCGTCAGCAGCCCTGACAGAAAAAGAAATTGCTGACCTGTTCGTGATCATCAGAGATCTTCGTGAGAAGAACCTTGGTATCGTATATATCTCACATCGTATGGATGAGATCAAAGTCATCACAGACCGTGTGACAGTCATGCGAGATGGTGGATATGTAGGAACACTGATCACAAAGGACAGTACAAAAGAAGACATCATCAACATGATGGTTGGTCGTGTTATTTATGAAGATCCTAAGGAACACAGCATGGTTGCACCGGATGCACCGGTAGTTCTGAAAGTAGAACATCTGAATGCTGGTAAGATGGTTCAGGATGTGAGCTTTGAACTGAGAAAAGGTGAAATCCTTGGTTTCTCCGGACTGATGGGTGCAGGACGCACCGAAACTGCAAGAGCACTGTTTGGTGCTGACCCGAAACAGAGCGGAAAGATTTCTATCATGGATAAACAGAGTGGACAGCTCAGAGAAGTAACAATCAACAGTCCGCAGGATGCTGTTAAGTATGGTATCGGTTATCTGTCAGAGGACAGAAGAAGATATGGAGTTGTTGTTCAGAAATCTGTCAATGAGAACACCACACTGGCAACAATGGAAGAGTTTACGAGCGGACTTTTCATCAACAAGGCAAAAGAGAAAAAAGTCAGTGAAAAGTATATTAAAGAACTTGCTACCAAGACACCGAGCGGTGATCAGCTGGTAGTGAACCTCTCCGGTGGTAACCAGCAGAAAGTCGTTATCGCAAAATGGCTGACAAGAGACAGTGATATCCTGATTTTTGATGAGCCGACCAGAGGTATCGACGTTGGTGCCAAGAATGAAATTTACAAGTTAATGAGTAAACTGGCAGCAGAAGGAAAATCAATTATCATGATTTCTTCTGAAATGACAGAAATTCTCCGTATGAGTGACCGAATCATCATCATGTGTGAAGGTAAAGTAACGGGAAATATCGATATTTCCGAAGCAACACAGGAACGCATCATGGATAAGGCCACAAGGAATATCGATTAAGGAGGACAGTCATGACTAAGAAGAAAAAAAGTATTTTAAGTGATCAGAGATTTATTGTTTTACTAGTTATCATTGCACTGTCTGCTGTATTCTCCATTATGAGTAAAGAGTTCAGACAGTATACAACAATCTTAAGTATGTTGGATTTCTCTTACTATGATCTTCTGATGGCGATCGGTGTTACATTCCCGCTTATCACAGGAGGTGTAGACCTGTCAATCGGAACCGGTATGGTGTGTTACGCACTGATTGCCGGAACAATGGTAAGAAGCCACGGATGGCCGGTAGCAGCAGCTATGGTGCTCTGCCTGGTACTTGGTCTTGTGATCGGAGCACTGAATGGTGTCCTGATCGGTATCATGAACCTGCCGCCATTCCTTGCAACCCTCTGTACATGTATGATTACCCGTGGTGCCGGCTCTCTCTGCAGTGCTACACCGTGGCCGGGACTTACACAGGAAGGTGGATGGTTTCACACAATCTTCAAGATCACAGTTGGTACAGGAAGAAGTGCTTCCCGTTATCCGATCGGTTTCCTGTGGATGATCATTCTGGTTCTGCTGATGGAATTCGTTCTGAACCATACAAAATTCGGACGTTACACCATCGCGATCGGTTCCAATAAAGAAGCAGCGGCTCTTTCAGGAATCAATGTTAAATTCTACCATGTAATGGTATATGTAGTATGTGGACTTTTTGTAGGACTTGCAGCTATCGCTTATGCAGCTGTTACACCTACTGTACAGCCTGGTACAGGTG
>CAVBPN010000084.1:2038-4987 GCA_963597235.1 bacterium | reverse complement strand
GGTCTAAGGTCGTGAGACTAAGGCAGCCGGTTGCCGCATTAAATTCTGATTTAGTGACGTATTATGGATTACAGAAGAGAGAATCTGAATTAACATATGCGGCCGTTTAATTTAATTAAACGGTTTTTTTGCGTGTTAAAATATGAAGAACTCTGATGTTATGGCAACTGGATTGCTGTGAATAAAATTGTATTTCATGCGTCGATATCTGAAAGGTGTGATAATATGAAAAGAAAAATGAAAATCAAAGAATTTCTTATGAAGAAGAAAGTTGCAGCAGGATGTGTTGCAGCTGCCGCGGTCATTGCCGCAGGAAGTTTTTCCATGGTGATGCAGTCATCTGACATTCCGGAGCTTTCCAGTTATATCGATCCGGTGATCGAAACGACCATTACCGGTGACGATACTCCGCTGGCATCAAAACCGAAGGTAACAACAAAGACGACATCAAAGACGAAGACAACACGAAAGAAAGTAAAACTGAAAAAGGCATCAAAGAAGTCTTACACTAAGAAACTTCCTAAAAAGAAAAAAACAACTACAAAGACTAAGAAAAGTGGTAAGACAACTGTAAAGACACAGACAACCGTACAGACAGCAACAACTGAGAAGTACACAAAAAAATCAAAACAGAAAGTCGTAACACAGAAAGTGGTAACAACAGTTAAAACTACAACGACCGTTGAAAATACACAACAGAATGCTCAGACACAGACAGCAGCGGTTCAGAGTGCAGGAACGCAGAACAATGCTTCAACAGCTGCAGCTTCAACTAAGACAACATCCAGGCAGACGATCAGCAATGTTGCATCTATCGCTCCGAAGATGGACAGCAGAGTACTGAATGCATACAGCAGAATGGGATTTACGGTAACAGTTGATCCGAGTTATGCATATGCTGGCCATTTTGATGCGAGATCACGTAACATCACCATCCAGGAAGCAGATGAAACCGTTTATCATGAACTTGGACATTTCCTTGCATTCATCGCAGGAAACGTAGATCAGGGCAGTGCATTCGCATCTGTATATAACAGCGAAAAATCAAAATTCACAGGATACAATAAAGCATATGCAACACAGAATGCTTCTGAATATTTTGCTGAATCTGTTAAAGACTATATGCTGAATGGTGCTGCACTGAGCAGTCAGCGTCCGGAGACATATAAAGCAATCCAGTCTGCACTGAGTACTGTAACAACTGCCAGAGCAGATGCGATTCTGAAAGCTTACGCTTCAATCTGGAATTAATAAAAGAATAGTTTTAAGACAAAAAGGGCTGCCTGCCATGCACGGGTGGCTTTTTTTATACAATAAAACGCACTGGAACCGTACGCAGAGTGGGTTAGTCATTGATTCTGCAATAAAAAAGTGGTATAATTATAAACCAGATTTATTATGTAAAGAAAAGCGAGGTACGCAAAATGAAAAAAATAGAAGATTACGTTAGAAGTATTCCGAATTTTCCGGAACCGGGCATTATATTCAGAGATATCACAAGTGTTCTGCAGGATGCAGACGGTCTTCAGCTTGCGATTGATTCTATGCAGGCCTGTCTGAAGGACACTGATATTGATGTGATCGTAGGAACAGAGTCCAGAGGATTTATTTTTGGTGTGCCGATCGCGTATAATCTTCATAAACCATTTGTACCGGTTCGTAAGAAAGGTAAACTTCCATGTGAGACAGTTTCAAAGAGCTATGATCTGGAATATGGAAGTGCAACAATTGAGATGCATAAGGATTCTATCAAACCGGGCCAGAAGGTTGCTATCATCGATGACCTGATCGCAACAGGTGGTACAGTAGAAGCTGCGGTCAAGCTTGTAGAAGAGCTTGGCGGTGAAGTAGTAAAGGTTGTTTTCCTTATGGAGCTTGCAGGATTAAAAGGCCGCGAAAAGCTGGCTGGTTATGACGTGGCTTCCGTAATCAGATACGAAGGTAAATAATCCGTCAGAGCAGAGACGGAATAAACACTAAGAAATAACGGCAGGCAGGTGGGATATAATGGCAGAGAAGAAAGAGAATGTACAGCTTGATAAAACAGTGGATAAGGCAGAGCAGGAAAAGCTTGAATCCGTAAAGAAGGCAGATGCAGCAGTCAAGACCATGCAGGATTTTACCAGTCCGGAGGTGTTGTATGACGAACTGATAGCCAGTGTGAAGAAGTATCATCCTTCTACGGATATTTCCATGATACAGAAAGCCTACGAAGTGGCCAGTGACGCCCACAAGGATCAGAAAAGAAAATCAGGAGAACCGTATATCATACATCCTCTTTGCGTGGCAATCATACTTGCGGATCTCGAACTGGATAAAGAAACGATCGTTGCCGGTCTTCTTCATGATGCAGTAGAAGATACCTGGATGACGACCGAAGAAGTTGAGAAAGAATTCAGCGCAGAAGTTGCCCTTCTTGTGGATGGTGTTACAAAACTGGGACAGTTGAGCTATTCTGCGGATAAAGTAGAACTTCAGGCTGAGAACCTTCGTAAGATGTTCCTTGCCATGGCGAAGGATATTCGTGTCATTTTAATTAAACTTGCCGACCGCCTGCACAATATGCGTACCCTGCAGTATATGAGACCGGAGAAACAGCAGGAAAAAGCGCGTGAAACGATGGATATCTATGCTCCGATCGCTATGAGACTTGGTATTTCGAAGATTAAAGTTGAACTGGATGACCTTTCTCTGAAATATCTGCAGCCGGATGTTTACTATGATCTGGTTGATAAAGTTGCACTTCGTAAGAGTGAGCGCCAGGAATTCGTTAATAATATCGTGAAACAGGTTAAACAGCATATGGATGAGGCATCCATTAAGGCTCAGGTTGACGGAAGAATCAAACATTTCTTCAGTATCTATAAGAAGATGGTCAATCAGGACAAGACGATCGATCAGATCTATGACTTGTTTGCGGTCCGTATTCTTGTTGATACGGTGAAGGAC
>CAVBPN010000084.1:1184-2028 GCA_963597235.1 bacterium | reverse complement strand
GCATTATTGTGGATTCGGTGAAAGACTGTTATGCGGCACTTGGTGTCATCCATGAGATGTATAAGCCGATTCCGGGACGATTTAAAGACTATATTGCCATGCCGAAACCGAATATGTACCAGTCTCTGCATACGACGCTGATCGGTCCGAACGGACAGCCGTTCGAGATTCAGATTCGTACATTTGAGATGCATAAGACTGCTGAGTATGGTATCGCTGCACACTGGAAATATAAAGAATCTTCCGACGGTAAAGTGCCTGTTGATAAAAGGGAAGAAGAGAAGCTGAACTGGCTTCGTCAGATTCTGGAATGGCAGAAAGATATGTCAGATAACAGAGAGTTCATGAGTCTTCTTAAGAATGACCTGGACCTGTTTGCTGACAGTGTTTACTGTTTTACCCCACAGGGAGATGTAAAGAACCTGCCGAACGGTTCCACACCGATTGATTTTGCCTACAGCGTACACAGTGCAGTCGGAAACCGTATGGTTGGAGCACGTGTTAATGGTAAACTGGTACCGATCGAGTACCAGATCAAGAATGGTGACCGTATTGAGATCATCACTTCACAGAACTCACAGGGTCCGAGCCGTGACTGGCTGAATCTCGTTAAGAGTACGCAGGCAAAAAATAAGATCAATCAGTGGTTTAAAAAAGAACTGAAAGAAGATAATATCCTGAAGGGTAAGGACATGCTGACACAGTATGCGAAGTCTAAAGGATATAAGCTTGGAATATATACAAAACCGCAGTTTCTGGAATCCGTTATGCGTAAGTATGGTTTCCGTGACTGGGACTCCGTGCTGGCTGCGATCGGTCATGGCGGCCTGAAAGAGGGGCAGGT
>CAVBPN010000084.1:0-1174 GCA_963597235.1 bacterium | reverse complement strand
CCTTACCGATGAGCAGGTACTGGAAGCGACTGGAGAATCTCAGGAAAAACTTCATGTTACTAAAAATAAAGGCGGTATTGTTGTAAAGGGTATCCACGATGTTGCAGTACGTTTCTCAAAATGCTGCAGCCCGATTCCAGGTGATGAGATTGTTGGGTTTGTTACAAGAGGACGAGGAATCACCATTCATCGTACAGACTGCGTAAATGTACTGAATATGTCAGAAGCAGACCGTTCGCGTCTGATTGAGGCAGAATGGCAGTCGACAGACAATAAAGGCTCGGAAAAATATATGGCTGAGATTCAGGTATATGCAAATAACCGTACCGGTCTTCTGGTCGACCTCTCGAAGATCTTTACAGAGCGCAAGATTGACATGAGAAGTATCAACAGCCGTACAAGTAAACAGGAGAAGGCTACGATTTCTGTCAGCTTTGAGATTGGCAGTAAAGAAGAGTTGTCATCCCTTGTTGCAAAAATCCGTCAGATTGAAAGTGTCATTGACGTAGAACGTACGACCGGCTGATTTAGATGAGGATAATAGAATGAAAAAACTGGACTTACAGAAATCTATCGTTGGAAGTGTGTTTACAAATTGCTACTTCCTGAAAAATAAAGAAACAGGAGAACTGCTGATCGTTGATCCTGGCGATAATGCCGATAAGATTGAACAGAAAGTTCTTGAAATGCAGGGAAAACCGGTTGCAATCCTTCTGACACATGGCCATTTCGACCATATTCTTGCAGCAGAAGAAATCAAAAAGAAATATAATATTCCGATCTATGCGAGTGCAAAAGAAGAAAAGACACTGCAGGATCCGAGGATTAATCTGACAGCATTTCATATGAGCAGCTATACATTGAAGGCGGATGTTTATCTTACAGATCTTCAGGTTGTGGAACTGGCAGGCTTTTCTGTTCAGATGATCGAAACACCGGGACATACTGTGGGAAGCTGCTGTTATTATCTGAAAGATGAAGGGGTTCTGTTCAGCGGCGATACAGTTTTCTGCGGTTCCGTAGGCAGAACTGATTTCCCGGAGGGCAGCACATCTGCAATCGTAAACAGTCTGCACAGACTGCTGGAAGCACTTCCGGATGATACAGAAGTTTATCCGGGACATGATACATCTACAACCATCGGTTATGAAAAGAGGTATAATCCATTTGTATA
>CAVBPN010000083.1:7187-9602 GCA_963597235.1 bacterium | reverse complement strand
GATCAGATCAAATCCCTTCTGGTCTGTCAGACGGGAAACGATTCCGATCAGCATCGCATTCGGATCTTCATTTAAGCCGAGATCTTTCTGCAGCTGAATCTTATTTTTAACTTTTTCCTTACGGAAAGTCTTTGCATTATAATTCTTTGTGATGCATTTATCTGTCTCAGGATTAAATACGTCATAATCAATTCCGTTGACAATACCACGAAGATCATGAGATCTTGCACAGAGAAGTCCGTCCAGTCTTTCTCCATAGAACGGCGTCTTAATCTCTTCTGCATAAGTATTACTTACAGTTGTGACTGCATCGGCAAAGACGATTCCACCTTTCAGGAAGTTTGCATCTTCATATGCCTCAAGTTTATCCGGTGCAAAATAGTAATCAGAAAGTCCTGTAATACCCTGAACAGTTTTAACATCCCATACACCCTGAAATTTCAGGTTATGGATCGTCATGACTGTTTTAATTCCCCAGAAAAATTCATTCTGCTGGAAGGAATCATGCAGATATACCGGAACAAGACCTGTCTGCCAGTCATGACAGTGGATCACATCCGGACGGAAACCGATGACCGGAAGAACAGAAAGCACTGCTTTTGAGAAAAATGCAAATTTCTCAAGATCCCACGGTGCACTGTCATATGGTTTCGGACCACTGAAATAATATTCGTTATCGATAAAGTAGAACTGGATTCCTTCGTATTCCAAATGCATGATTCCAACATAGCAGTTCTTGTATCCCAGATCCATATAAAAATGAGTGATATATTCCATTTTATCTTTCCATTCCTGCTTCATGCAGGCGTATTTCGGTAAGATAACACGGACATCAAAATAGCGCTTATCAAAACATTTCGGAAGTGCGCCAGCTACATCGGCAAGACCGCCTGTTTTAATAAATGGTACCGCCTCTGATGTTGCAAATAAAATTCTTTTCATCTGTAAATACCCCTCCTTGTATCCCGGCGTCAGTATATTTTCTGACATTTCTGTCTGTGACAGACCTTTTGTTTATTATACTCCAAAACCACTTTGTTGAAAAGAGTGATTTTTATATTCAAGGCGAATTTTATCTGCAATAAGCGCAATAAATTCTGAGTTCGTCGGCTTGCCTTTTCCGGTGCTGACAGTATATCCAAACAGGGCATCGATCGTGTCCATCTTACCTCTGCTCCATGCCACTTCAATTGCATGGCGGATTGCCCTCTCTACCCGGCTTGGTGTTGTCTGGTGTTTCTTGGCGATCGTGGGATAAAGGACTTTCGTAATTGAATTCAGCATCTCCATATCATTAACTGACAGAATGATCGCATCTCTCAGATACTGATAACCTTTTATATGTGCCGGAACTCCGATCTCATGTATGATATTTGTCACATCGGTTTCCAGATTTCGTTTTCCATAAGGAGCCGGTTCTTCTCTTACAGTCTGATTCTTAAGTATCGGTTCTCTCATCTTCCTTTCATTTCCTCTTCGTATATGTTTTATACGACTCAAAAGTACCTGTTTGTCAAAAGGTTTCAGCATATAATAATATGCGCCAAGATTAAACGCATCTTCTGTGATTCTTTCCTGTCCGACTGCCGATACAACAATAAACGCCGGCTGTTTTTTCACAGCACTGTCATGACTGCAGTGTTCCATAACGGTAAGTCCGTCCATCTTCGGCATGATAATATCCAATACTACAACATCCGGTTCTTTTTCTCTGATGATGTTACAGATTTCTTCCCCATTATGTGCTTTCCCGACCAGTGTCAGGTCTTTATCTTCTTCGATCATCTGACCAAGTATGTCTGCCATTCTTACGTTATCATCTGCAATCGCCACATTTAATTTTTCCATGAGGCCTTTCCCTCCTAACCAACAAAAATCTTCTTCCTTACAACAAGGACATTATAGTGGAAAGGCCTTCGCGAAATCAAGCCGAAACTGGCTGAAACACTGGATTTTCGTTCGTCCTGAATCGACTTTTTCAGAGTTTCTTTTTTCTTATTTTCCTGCATTTTCACTTATTGTCGTTTCTTCTGCATTCCTCTTTTCGACAGATTTTCATTTTTCTGTTCTCATATTTTCCAGCATCGTCTCTGCAAAAATGCCGTAACCTCCTGTAGAATCCTGTACAAAAACATGTGTGACCGCACCGGCAAATTTTCCATTCTGTATGACCGGACTTCCACTCATTCCCTGCACGATTCCTCCTGTCATTTCCAGGAGTTCCGGGTCCGTAACCTGTAATACAAAACTTTTATTGCTATCCTCATGGTTCATATCGATTCTGATAATCTCTGCATCAAACTCACGGACTTTTCCATCTACACAGCAGAGGACAGAAGCCGGACCGATCTCCAGTTCCTGCTTATATGCCACTTCCATTTTTTTCAGTGCCAGCTCTTCCGGCATCTCTGATAG
>CAVBPN010000083.1:5977-7177 GCA_963597235.1 bacterium | reverse complement strand
TGCTCACAGTTTTTATCGATATTTCCTATGATTCTTTCTGCCTCATAATGAATCAAGCCGGAAAGTTCTCCCGGACTCCCACTGCTTCCCTTCTGAATCCCGACGATCTGGGCCTGATACAGTGCTCCGTCATCGATATGAAGAAGCTCTCCTGTATCCACATCGCTGATTCCATGTCCCAGTGCACCATAATTTCCATTCTGGTCTACAAAAGTCAGCGTCCCGATACCCTGTGTATTGTCCCTCACCCATATTCCAAGCTTATATTCCCCTTTTATGTCTTTTACCGGATTCAGGGACAGTGGAATCCTTTTTCCATTTCGTATCACCTCAAGCGTAACTTTATCCTGTTTCAGATTTTCCAGATCTTTTACCAGGTCCTTTTTATTCTCAACGGTCTCTTCATTAAATGCCACAATGTAGTCTCCCGGCTCTACAATATTCTTCGCAGGGTCTTCTGCCCGCCCTTCTTCCGAAATGATCTCCCCGGTATCGATCACAAGCACTCCGTCCGTTTCCATATATATTCCTACTGTACTTCCGCTGACCAGAACCGAAGTGCTGTCTGTCGGAATCACTTTTACATCTTTAAACGGAATCATGCCCAGGATCCGCCCTGACAAAAGATAACTTCCATCTCCCGAAACAGTGATCGCATCATCAAAAGAAAGCAGCGGATAATCCAGAACATCTTTTACCTGCTGTTCCTGATCTTCTGTTACATAGAGTTCATCCGGAATCTTCCTGTCAAGGCAGCGATATCCCAGCCACACCACTGCAAGCAGATCCAGACCTGTGATCCACCAGAGAAGACGCCGGTATTTCTTTCTTCTGTCCATTCTGCCACATCCTTTCTTTTGTAAAATAAAAAAAGAGAAGAGATCCTGTTGGATCGTCCTCTCTTATTATGCTGTAAACACAGCTATTTCAGTCTTGTATTTTTATGAACCTGTGCCAATTCTTTCATTTCTTTTGCGTTTTCAAAAACAGCCTGTGTGATCTCCGTTCCGCTGAGAAGTCTTGCCAGCTCGCGAACGGAATCTTCTTTGGAAAGCACATGGATCTGGGTAATGGTTTCCGTACCCTTCAAGTGTTTTTCGATCTCGAAATGGCTGTCTGCCATAGCTGCGATCTGGGGCAGGTGAGTAATGCACAGCACCTGATGATGCTGTCCGATCACAGCCATTTTCTCTGATACTT
>CAVBPN010000083.1:0-5967 GCA_963597235.1 bacterium | reverse complement strand
TGCCATTTTTTCGGATACTTTCTGTGCCGTCCTTCCGCTGATACCAGTATCGATTTCATCGAAGATCAATGTCTCGACCTGATCACGGTCAGCCAGGATTGCTTTTATCGCAAGCATGATTCTTGAAAGCTCACCGCCGGATACGATTCGTCCCAGTGGCTTTACACTCTCGCCAGGATTTGTAGAAATTTCATATTCAATATCATCAAATCCATTATCTGTATATTCTTTCTTTCGCTTAAAATCAATATGGAACTGTACATCCAGGAAATTCAGGTCTTTCAGACCTTCAATGATCTTTTCCGTAAGCATCTGACTGTATTTTTTCCGGATAACGGAAAGTTTATCCGAAACAGTCTCAAGCTTTTCACGGCTCTTTTCAACTTCGGCTTTTGCTTTCTGGAAATTCTCCTCATATCTGTCAAGATTTTCCAGTTTCTGCTTCTGTTTCTCGCAGTAAGCCTCAATATCTTCAATCGACTGTCCGTATTTTGCCTTAAGATTATTGATGAGATCCAGACGTCTCTCTGTCTCATAGAAAGTCTCATCATCAAAATTCAGTTCGTCTACGTAAGAAGAGAGTTCTCTGTTAAAATCATTCAACAGGCCATCTATCTCCTGAAGTGTCGATGCCATGGACTCCAGCTGGCTGTCATACTCTGTAACACGCATCAGCTCACGTACCGCATTGCCGACAGACTCACCGGCTCCCTGTACAGAATCATTACCGGTCAGATCCCGTACCCCCTGCAGAGTCTCCAGAATCTTCTTTCCATTATTCAGCTTACGGTAAAGAGTTTCCAGTTCTTCGTCTTCGCCCAGATTCAGACTGGAACTTTCAATTTCATTGATCTCAAATTCCAGAAAAGCGCGTTCTCTGTTCCGCTGCTCTTCGTCCATATCCAGTGCTTTTAATTTCTTAATACAGTCTCGATATGTACGATAAGCACTGTTTACCTTTTCTTTTATCGGGTAGATTTCATCTTTTCCATAGGCATCCAAAATCTCCAGCTGTTTATCCTGATACAGAAGAGACTGATGTTCATGCTGTCCGTGAATATCCAGAAGACAGGATGCCACAGCCTTCATCTGACTGACTGTACAGGTCTCACCGTTAATTTTATTAATGCTGCGCCCGTCCATGATCTTTCGTGACAAGATCACCTGTCTATCCTCCGGTTCAACTCCAAGTTCCTGAATCGCTGCTTCCGCTCTCGGATTCTCTACCTGAAAAAGTAACTCCACCAGAGCATAATTTGCTCCCGCACGAATCATATCCTTCGCGATCCTGTTTCCAAGGATCAGCTGCATGGATCCAAGAAGAATAGATTTACCTGCACCGGTCTCACCAGTCAGAATATTCAGTCCCGGACCAAATTCTACCTCTATATCTTCAATAAGTGCCAGATTTTTCACATGAAGATGAACTAACATAACTTCAGAATTCCTTTCAGCTTCTCAGCTACGATCTGCGCCTGTTCTGCATCACGTGCCACACACATGACTGTATCGTCTCCGGCAATGCTTCCAAGGATTTCTTTCCATTTCAGGGCATCCAGCGCAGCAGCCACTCCCATCGCCATCCCGGGAACGGTACGGATCACAAGCATATTCTGTCCAACATCAAGTGATGTCAGCGTATCCTGCAGGATTCTTGTGTATTTGTCCCCCAGCTCCGCAGATGGCTCTGTAAGGATCGCATAACGTGATCTTCCATCTTTTCCTGCAACTTTCATCAGCTTCAGTGCCCGGATATCTCTGGAAACCGTAGCCTGTGTTACTTTGAATCCTGCCTCATTCAGTCTGGCAGCAAGTTCCTCCTGTGTATCAATATCATATTCCTGAATCAGTTCTATGATCTTGTCATGTCTTGCACTTTTCACTGCATTACCTCCATCACACTGCCGCCATAAAAGTATTCACAGCAGCTTCTGCTATTCCCGTATCTATATTCCAGTCCGTGTTATTCCATCTTCTGTCGCAGTACTTCCACAAAGCTTAAATGATTCAGTTTCAGGATTTTTACACTGACAGATGCCTTCCGGATAACGATCCGGTCTCCTGTTACGATCGGTATCTCAGTGTCCCCGTCAAAAGACGCAAGACCCTGTTCCAGAACCTGTCTGCGCCCTTCGCCAAGCTCCACCGTGATCACATCTTCTTCAGGAAAAATGATACTGCGCGTATTCAATGTATGCGGTGCTATCGGTGTCATCAATGTCATTGCCGCATTCGGAGATACGATCGGACCACCGCAGGAAAGACTGTACCCTGTAGATCCTGTAGGCGTTGCAATGATGATTCCATCTGCATTATAGGAATTCAGATATACATCATTTACATAATTCTTAAATCTTACAACTCGAAGCGGTCCCTCTCTGCCGATTACGATATCGTTCAGGGCAATGTCCTGTCCGATGATCTTATCACCATGCCAGACCGTTCCTGTAAGCATCATTCTCTCTTCAATCTCATAATCATCTGCGATCAGTTTATCCAGTGCCGCATGAATGGAGTTTCTGTCCACTTCTGCAAGAAATCCAAGTGTTCCGAGATTAATGCCCAACATGGGGATTCCTCTGTGAACCACATCTCTGGCAGCCTGAAGAAGTGTACCATCGCCACCAAGAACAAGAATGCACTGTGTTCCCTCCGGAATCAGTCCCGGATTCGTATAATGGTATGCACCGTCCAACTTACGTTCAGCCTGCTGAACCTGACACTGTTTTCCATTTTTTTTCAAATAAGAAACAATCTCATTTGTAATCTCAAAATCTTTATCTTTATCACTGTTTGTGATGATATAAAATTTATCCATCTCCCCTAAGCCTTCCTTAATCCAGTTGACTGTGTGCCTCCTGCACCACAGCCTCAGGTGTTACTTCAAGAGATGACTGAATCACTTCGCCCTCCGGTCTTTTCTTTAAGTGGAGCAGATATTCAATATTTCCTTCCGGTCCCTTGATCGGTGAGAAAGAAAGATGACACGGTTCCATTGAGATTGAAGAAGCATATGCGATCACTTTCTCGATTACCTCAAGATGTACCGCCGGATCACGTACGACGCCTTTCTTTCCGACTTTCTCTCTTCCGGCTTCAAACTGCGGTTTGATCAGACAGACGATCTCTCCGTCTTCTGACAGAAGATTACGTACCGGAAGAAGTACCTTTGTCAGTGAAATAAAGGATACATCTATCGATGAAAACTGTGCCGGCTCCTGCAGATTCTCAGGAAGCACATACCGGATATTTGTTTTTTCCATGCAGACAACACGCGGATCATTACGAAGTTTCCAGTCAAGCTGTCCGTATCCGACATCAATGGAATAAACCTTTACCGCACCGTTCTGCAGCATACAGTCTGTAAAGCCACCGGTAGATGCCCCTACATCCATGCATACCTTCCCATTCAGAGAAACGCCGAAATTATTCATGGCTTTTTCCAGTTTCAGTCCTCCACGGCTGACGTATGGAAGTGTATTACCACGGACTTCGATCTTTACTTCTTCCTTAAACATCGTTCCCGCTTTATCTTCTTTCTGTCCGTCTACATAAACATCTCCGGACATAATATATGCTTTTGCTTTCTCTCTGGAAGGTGCAAGTGCACGCTCTACCATCAAAAGATCCAGTCTTTTCTTCATTCCTGCTCCTCATATTCCTCTATCGCATCAAGAATATCCGGTGCTGAAAGACCGATTCTGGCTCTCAGACTTGAGATTTCTCCATGCTCCACAAAACGGTTCCAGATTGCGATCGGAAGTACTCTTACCTCCGGATGACAGGCTTCCATATATGCTGCCACATGTTCACCAAATCCACCGTTTTTTACATTTTCTTCTACTGTTACAAATAATTTATGATCTTTCGCAAGTTCATCAAGAAGCTCCGTATCAAGAGGCTTCACAAATCTTGCATTCACAAATGTGGGATTTTTACCTTTATTCTTCAGTTCCCTGCAGACCTGCTCACAGACCTGAGTCATACTTCCAACCGACAAAATTGCGGTATTTTCTCCGCGGTAAAGAACTTCGCTCTTCCCAAAACGTACCGGACTGTCAAATTCTTCCAGTCCCTGATAAGCACTGCCCTTCGGATAACGGATCGCGCACGGTCCTGCCGCATGAACTGCAAACTCAAGCATTTTTTCCAGTTCCCGTCCATTCTTCGGTGCCATGACAGTCATATTCGGCATCATGGTCAGATAAGACAGGTCAAAACTACCCTGATGCGTCTCTCCGTCCGCACCTACCAGCCCCGCACGGTCAATCGCAAAGATCACATGCAGATTCTGCATACAGACATCATGAAGCATCTGATCTACAGCTCTCTGAAGGAACGATGAATAAATTGCAACCACCGGTATCACTCCACCGAGTGCCAGACCTGCCGCAAAGCTGACTGCATGTTCTTCCGCAATTCCCACATCAAACAGCCTGTCCGGAAAAGCCTTCTCAAATTCTTTCAGGCCGGTGCCCTCTTTCATGGCAGCTGTAATACCGACCAGTTTCGGATTCTCTTTACCGAATTTTACCATTGCTTTAGAAAATACATCTGTATAAGTCGGACCTTTTTTTACCGAAAGCTGTCTTCCTGTCTGAATATCAAACGGTCCGGTTCCATGAAACTGATCCGGATGGAGGCTTGCCGGTGCATATCCCCGTCCCTTCTGGGTCAGCACATGAACGATCACCGGTCCTTCCACACGTTTCGCTTCGTTAAAAAGCTTCATCATCTGACGCATATCGTGTCCGTCAACCGGTCCCAGATAGGTCAGACCCATGTTTTCAAAAAGCATTCCCGGAATTATCAGCTGCTTGATACTGCTCTTGGTCTTTCGCATGGTATCCACAACTGCTGTTCCGACCTTCGGAATCTTCTTCAGTGTCTTGGTAACACTCAGTTTCATCCCTGTATAGGCTTCTGCTGTACGCAGTGCACTCAGGTAGGAAGACATTCCTCCGACGTTCTTTGAAATCGACATGTTATTATCATTAAGCACAATAATAAAATTTGTATCCAGCTCCGCTGCATTATTTAAGGCTTCATATGCCATGCCTCCGGTCAGAGCACCGTCACCGATCACAGATACCACACGATGTTTCTGGCCGAGAAGATCTCTTGCCCTCACATAGCCCAGCCCCGCTGAGATCGAATCTGAACTGTGACCGGCATCAAATGCATCGCAGTCACTCTCACCACGTTTTGGAAATCCGCTCATTCCGCCTTCTTTGCGGAGATTTTTAAATCCGTCTTTTCTCCCTGTCAGGATCTTATGTGTATATGCCTGATGTCCTACATCCCATATAATCTTATCCTGCGGAAGATCCAGTACATTATGCAGAGCCAGCGTCAGCTCCACAACACCCAGATTTGATGCCAGATGGCCTCCGGTCTTACTGACTGATTCGATCAGAAACTGCCTGATCTCATCTGCAAGCTGTGGAAAATCCGCCAAAGCTATCTTGTGTATATCATTAGGCTTATTGATCTTTTCCAACATCCTTCGTATCCCTCTTTCATTTCCTGCGGTTCGCCATTTCCATGACAAGCTCCGTCAGGAACTCATTTTTATTATACAGTCTGTCCAGAACTGTCAGAGCTTTTTCAGAAAGTTCTCTGACCTGTTCAGATGCCTTCTGTACCCCGAAAAGAGTCACGTAAGTGACTTTGTTGTTTTTCTCATCGCTGTGAACCGGTTTACCCAGTTCCTGGCTGGTGCTGGTCACATCCAGAATATCGTCCTGGATCTGGAATGCAAGCCCAATATCCGATGCTGCCTGCTCGATCATAGATGTCTGTTCTTCATCTGCTCCGGCCAGAACGGCTCCGGTCATCATGGAAGCCTCGATCAGTGCAGATGTCTTATGTTCGTAAATATAATCCAGCAATTCTTTTTCCAGCGGTTTACCGTCATTTTCCACATCAACACTCTGACCGCCAAGCATACCATAAATGCCGGTCTTC
>CAVBPN010000082.1:0-4086 GCA_963597235.1 bacterium | reverse complement strand
AGACATACGGGGCAAAATCCCATCACCGTAGGTGATTTGGAATGGATTTTGACCAAGTTGCTGTGAACGGAGTGAACAGTAACCTTTCTCACTCTGTTGCTTCACGGAATTCGGTAGTAAATCCCGGATCATACAGTTTCGAACGATCATAGTGTGCTGCTTTTACAGAATCACCAATGATCATCAGTGCAGTCTTTGTGATATTATTTTCTGCTGCCGTCTGTGCAAGAGCACCTACTGTGCAGACAAATTTCCTTTCATCCGGCCAGGTAGCTTTATATACGATTGCAGCCGGTGTATCAGCGGTATATCCGCCTTCGATCAGTCTGCGGCTGAGTTCTTCCAGCATACCGGTGCTTAAGAACACGACCATCGTTGCCTGATGAGCTGCAAATGACTGAATGCTCTCTTTTGACGGAACCGGTGTACGGCCTTCCATTCTTGTGATGATCACACTCTGTGAGATATCCGGAAGTGTATACTCCAGATTCAGAGCACTTGCCGCACCACAGAAGGCACTGACACCCGGACAGTAGTCATACGCAATTCCCTTTTCGTCCAGAATATCCATCTGCTCACGGATCGCGCCGTAAATACAAGGATCGCCCGTATGAAGACGAACGGTCATCTTCCCTTCCGCTTCTGCTCTCTCCATGACTGAAATAACTTCTTCCAGTGTCATCTTTGCACTGTTGTGAATCGTGCATACATCCTTACTGTATTCCAGAAGCTGTGGGTTTACCAGTGATCCTGCATAGATGATCACATCCGCTTCCTCCAGATACTGTTTACCTCTGACTGTAATAAGATCCGGTGATCCCGGTCCTGCTCCGACAAAATGAACCATATTTTTATTCTCCTTTTTTGATATATAATTATTTAATTTCCTATTTTCTCTCAGCTGAATTAATTTTGCGAATCAGTTCTTCTGCATGCTCCGTCTGACCAAGATATCCAAATTCATTTGAAAAGATCACGGCACCCAGAAGGATCTGCTGATAAGAACGATGATTCAGATAAAACTGGATATGTCTGGTCACATCCTCCATCGTTTTCTGTAAAATATGATTTTTATCAAGTACATACAATGCCTCATCTGTCGTATTACACGCCAGAATCTCTCTGGCACATGTAAGATCTGCACTGGAACGGATCGCGGCTGCACAAAGGACCTCCATACGTCCGTCCGCACTGTGTGAATGTGTATTCATGATTCCGGCAGCAACTTTTACGAATTTACCGATATGAGAGATAAAAAGGATTCCCTTTACTCCCATGTTCACTGCCATATCAATCGTTTCACCGACATAATTACTACACTTGATGTTCTTCTCAAAAGGAAGATCCATATGCTCCCGAAGGTAATCTGCACCATAATTTCCCGGAGTCACGATCAGATACTGTTCCCCCTGCGAAAAATGCTGTTTCATTTCTACCTGAATGCTCTGAATCAATGCTTTCTCACTCATAGGCTCTACGATTCCGGATGTTCCAAGGATGGAGATACCGCCCTGGATTCCCAGACGTGGATTGAACGTTTTTTTCGCAATCTCCTCACCTTCCGGTACTGAAATCGTTACTTTCAGACCGCCCTCATAATGATATTTATCCGCAGTGTCTTCCACTGCCTTTAAGATCATTGCTTTCGGTACCGGATTGATCGCCGCTTCTCCCACTTTCTGTGAAAGGCCTGCTTTCGTCACTCTTCCGACACCCTTCCCTCCATCGACCATAATCTCAGAAGATTCCTGACATTTTTCCACTCTGGCATAGACCAGAATTCCGTTAGTTGTATCCGGATCGTCTCCCGCATCTTTACACACTGCACAGGTCACTGCAGCTTTTTCCATACAGACATCATGCAGTTCCAGATGGAGAAGGATTCCTTTCGGTGTCATAAGATCTGTCTCGTTCTGTTTCTGACCTCCAAGGAGCATTTCCGTGGCACCTTTTGCAGCTCCTGCCGCACAGGATCCGGTCGTATAACCGAAGCGAAGTTTCTTTTGATTTTTAATTACATAATAATCTTCCAGTCCTGTTTTATGTGCCATAACTACCTCCTTTGCATATGTCATTTTATTATATTATTTTGCCAAAAAAATGTCAATGAATAAGAAAAACCAGCCCACTTTCGGACTGGTCTCTTTGAATTTCTATGTAATCAATTTTAATAAATAATGATCGGATATCCACCGTCAATTGTATTGTAGATCAATGCCGCCTGATCCGTTGGAAGATTAATACATCCATGACTTCCAGCGCCGCTCTTATAACGGTTTCCGCCAAAGGAAGACTGCCAGGAAGCATCATGAAGTCCCTGTCCATATACAAACGGCATCCAATATTTCACCTTTACATTATATCCATATTCCTCACTGCTTAAGTTATACGGGCTCGCTTTATAGGCGATCGGCCATGCACCCCGGTAAGTCTCTCTGCCGGCTTTCGGTGCTCCACTGACAATATCCGTTTCTGTCACAAGTGCTCCGTCCTTATAGAGCCACAGATGCTGATTATCCAGACTTACTTCTATGTAACTTCCATTCAGGTCATCTGCCCCGTTTCTCTGCATTCCACTGATGCTGTATACCGGATTTCTGGTAACCGCCGTACCGCTTGCAAGATCTGTCAGAAGCTGCTGTGTTTCTCCATCCTGATCGATCCGAAAACCATATTCATTATCAGAAACCGTGACATCATTTCCATAAGAAGTATGGAAAATACGTGGGACATAGATCGTATTATATTTCGCTGCAAGATTCTGTACATAAACCTTCACTGCATCCTGATCAATATTCAGACTGTCATCCGCAATCTGCAGCCAGCTTTCAATCGTTCCTGCATCAATCACTTCTGTCGCACTGCCAAGCGTATAGGTAATGGTCGTACTCCTGTACTTATTCAGTTGGTCATTCAGCCCGTTTACTTTATTCTGCATGTCATCAGAGACCGTTACGGATGGCTGCTGGTAAACGTTTGTATCCAGTGTGATCTGAATATCTCCTCCAAGAAGCTTCAGACGGAAATTATCATCCAATGTCTGATCTACGTAACTCTGAAGCTTTGCTTCGTCAATCTCATTTCCCTGTACATCATTTACCAGAATATACTGTTTCTGCTGTTCGTCATACTGCACTGCCGCATCCACAGATGCCGTACGCTCTTTATCTCCAAAATTAGACGCCGCAAGAGCTGTCTTTTCCTGTTCTTCGTTCTTCTGGACCTGATAAGCAATTTGATAATCTTCCTGCGTTGCAAACAGTTTTCGGTTCGCTTCCCTTTTCGCCTGCAGTTCTGTAAGCGCACTCTTAAGCGCTGTTTCATCCAGATCATAACCAAGTCCGCTCAAAGTCGTCTGATAAACATCGGAACCGTCTTCTTTAAACTGCACCTTTCTGCTTCGAAATTCCTCCAGAAGTTTTTGTTCTGCTTTATCTGTCGTCATTGTCGAGACATCTACACCATAAATGGCGATTTTTCTTCCAAGTGTATTCGTATCCGCAATATGTATGTAAGTAAAAAGCCCCGCCGTAAGAACAACCACACCTCCGATACAGGTTCCCAATATGATCTTCTTTGCTTTTCTGCTGAGCTTAAATTTATCTGCCATAAATCTCTTTCCTCTTATCTGCTGTATTGTCAATTTATGCGCGTTCCCTGTTTCTTATTATATTACAGAGAAAAAAGAGCTTCTGTAATCTGAGGTTTCTATTTGTTTCCAGTTACTTTTTTAAACTCTTTTTGATTTTTTTCGGAACATACAGCAGCATCTCGCCGGCTTTCAGAGTTGTACTTTTTCTGATCTTTTCTACTTCTCTCTCCGCTTTCAGTGCACGTCCTCTCCAGCTCTTCATCTCCTGAAGTTCGTTGAAAAGATACTCCTGCGCACTGCACTGCATCATCTTCTGATAAATTTCATATTTCTTATCATTATATGAGTAGCACTCTTCTTTCTTAAAGTCACCCAGATCAAACTGTTCAAAAAATTCTTTTTTCATGCGCTCATATACCTGACAGAATACATCTCCTGATTTCAGAGAACACAGATTATAGATACTTACCGCAAATGCAAGATTCTTAAAGCTC
>CAVBPN010000081.1:2551-5648 GCA_963597235.1 bacterium | reverse complement strand
TTCCAGGATATTCATATTCTGAGCAATTATTTTTAAATAGTAATGACCGACCAGCTGTGGTATAATTGTTCAGAATCGTAGCTGTTTATGAACGGCTGCTTAAACGTATGTTATCTGCCGTCTGCAGATAAGAAAGAGAGGGTAATGTGGAGAGAAAAATCATCCAAGTAGAAGACAAAGTACCTGTTAATCTGTTAATACCACTGAGTATCCAGCACATGTTTGCCATGTTCGGTGCCTCTGTTCTGGTTCCTTTTATGTTTGGTATCAACCCCGCCATTGTTCTTCTTATGAACGGTATCGGCACACTTCTGTTTATCCTGATCACAAAAGGCAAAGCACCTGCTTACCTTGGTTCCAGTTTTGCATTCCTGTCGCCGGGACTTCTGGTAGCATCCAAATTCGGCTTTCAGTATGCACTGGGCGGATTTGTAGTCCTTGGTATCTGTGGTATGATCGTTGCGCTGATCATCCGCCAGTGTGGAACCAACTGGATCGACATCGTTCTTCCGACCGCAGCCATGGGACCGGTAGTTGCTCTGATCGGTCTGGAACTCGCCGGAAGCGCTGCAAGCACAGCCAGACTTCTTGATGAACAGGTCGATATGAAAAATGTGATCGTATTTCTGATCACTCTCGGTGTTGCTGTATTCGGTCAGATCCTGTTCCGTGGCTTCTTATCCGTAATCCCGATCCTGATCGCGATCATTGCCGGATATGTAGCAGCCGCTGCCTGTGGAATCCTTGATTTTACCGCTGTAAAAGAAGCTGCGTTCTTCGCACTTCCGAATTTCCAGGCACCGAAGTTTAATCTGGAAGCAATCCTGACGATTCTTCCGGCACTGCTTCTTGTAACTTCCGAACACATCGGACACCAGATCGTAACCAGTAAGATCGTCGGTAAAGATCTGCTGAAGGAGCCGGGACTTCATCGTTCCCTCTTTGCAGACTTCTTCTCAACAACAATATCCGGATGTCTTGGTTCCGTACCAACAACCACTTACGGTGAAAATATCGGTGTTATGGCTATGACAAAAGTCTACAGTGTTCAGGTCATCGGTGGTGCCGCAGTTCTTTCTATCTGCTGCTCCTTCCTTGGAAAGCTTGCCGCTCTGATCAACACGATCCCGGGACCGGTTATCGGTGGAATCTCCTTCCTTCTGTACGGTATGATCGGAACTTCCGGTCTGCGTATGTTGGTAGATAATCAGGTAGATTACAGTAAATCACGTAACCTTGCACTGACTTCTGTAGTCTTTATCGTAGGTCTTTCCGGAATCGCCCTGAACCTCGGCAATGTCAAGCTTACCGGTATGGTTCTGGCATGTGTAGTTGCCATGGCTTTAAGCCTTATCTTCTATATTCTTGATAAGCTGCATCTGACAAACGACCTGTAAGCCACATTTTACAGTGCTTTGTGTCAGATATATTTCCGGATATGCTCCGGAATGATTTTTTACAAATGTGTAATACGAATAAGTTCCCGGTCTGAATATTCAGGCCGGGATTTTGGAAATGGAGAAAAAAATGAAATCCTATCATCAGAAATTTGTATCCGATCACCCTTATGAATCTGTCCCTATGGCAGAGATTGCGGGTTTTCCGGTCCGTCCGGGTGTCTACGACCTGAACGGTGCCACACCGCTTCAGAATGGCGTAAACTTTACCATTCATACCTGTGGCGGAACTTCCTGTGAGCTGCTTCTGTTCCATCGTGCACAGGAGGAACCTTTTGCCGTGCTTCCTTTCCCTGAAGCATACAAGATCGGAGACGTTTATTCCATGATCGTCTACGGACTGAATATTGACGAATTTGAATATGCCTATCGTGTAGACGGTCCATACTGTCCGGAAAAAGGGCTGCTTTTTGACAAAAATAAAATTCTGCTTGACCCATATGCAAAAGCGGTTGCCGGTCAGCGTACCTGGGGAATCCGCTGGGATCACACCTATCATGCCCGTGTCGTAAAAGACCGCTTTGACTGGGGTGACATGCCACAGTCTAAAAAAGAGCTGTGCGATCTGATCATCTATGAGCTTCATGTGCGAGATTTTACTCATCATCCTTCTTCTGGTGTACAGCACAGGGGAACTTTCTCCGGCCTTATGGAAAAAATCCCTTATCTGAAAGAGCTTGGAATCAACGCCGTCGAGCTGATGCCGATTTTTGAGTTCGATGAAACAATGAATTCCCGTACTGTGGATGGGAAACAGCTTCTGGAATGCTGGGGATATAACACTGTTGGCTTTTTTGCGCCGAACAGCAGCTATGCTGCTGCCAATGAACACAACCGTGAGGGTACAGAGTTAAAAACCCTGATCAAAGCGCTTCATGACAATGGGATTGAAGTCATCCTTGACGTTGTTTTTAACCACACTGCCGAAGGAAATGAAAAAGGAAATACTTTTAGTTTCAAGGGATTTGACAACAATATTTATTACATGCTGACACCTGACGGAAATTATTATAATTTCAGCGGTTGTGGGAATACACTGAACTGTAATCATCCGGTCGTTCAGCAGCTGATTCTGGAATGTCTGCGTTACTGGACGATCAATTACCGTGTTGACGGATTCCGTTTCGATCTGGCAAGTATTCTCGGCCGTAATGAGGACGGTTCACCGATGAACAATCCACCGCTTCTTCGTACGCTTGCAAATGATCCGATCTTAAGCAATGTAAAGCTGATCGCCGAAGCATGGGATGCCGGTGGACTTTATCAGGTAGGAAGCTTTCCTGCCAGTGGTCGCTGGGCAGAATGGAACGGCAGATACCGTGATGCCCTCAGAAGTTATCTGAAAGGGGATTCCTGGAATGCATGGGATGCCGCATGGAGTATTTCGGGTTCCGGTGACCTCTACGGTGGTTTTTATGATAATAACACGCAGAATAATTATGCAGGTTATAATTCCTGCGTCAATTTCCTGACCTGCCATGACGGATTTACTCTGTATGACCTGTATGCTTATAATGACAAGCATAATGAAGCGAATGGATGGAATAATACAGACGGTGCCAACGACAACCGCAGCTGGAACTGCGGTGCGGAAGGTGACACGGATGATCCGGAAGTTCTGGCTCTTCGTCGTCGAATGA
>CAVBPN010000081.1:0-2541 GCA_963597235.1 bacterium | reverse complement strand
TCGCCGACGGATGATCCGAAATGCATGTGCGGTTCTGATGTGCAGCCGTGGAACACCGATGTTCCTTGCCGGTGATGAATTTGGAAATACGAAGTTTGGAAACAACAACAGTTACTGTCAGGATAATATCACCTCCTGGCTGGACTGGCGTATGCTTGAAAAGAACAGGGAACTGTTTGAATTCTTCAAGTTTATGATTGCTTTCCGCAAAAAACATCCGGTTATCCACAAGCAGTTACCGGCATCTGTCTGTGGAATGGATCCTATCCACACACATAATGTGAATGCTGAAGAAATGGATATTCCGAGAGATGCGCGTACGTTCTGTGTAAGCTTCGCGGGATATGATAAGGAAAAGGGAAAAGATGACCTGATCTATGTTGCAGTCAATACGTTCTGGGAAGATGTCACGATCACGCTTCCGAATCTTCATGGAAGGGGCGCATGGCATTTAAGCGTTAATACGTATGGGGACGGAAACGGACAGTATTGCTATCCGGAAGGGCAGGAGGCACGCATCGACAGTATTTTCGTGATGCGCCCGAGAAGCGTGGCGGTATTCACAGGAAGGGACTATTGATATACGAGAAAAAAACTCCAGCCAGGGATTCCCGTGATTATCATCTGAAACTGGTTCGCCTGAAAAAATTCGTCCAAGTATCGGAATGTACAGGTTTTTGCGTTGATACAGAAAATGCTGCTGTCTGAGCGCAGCGAGTTCAGCTCTTTTCTGTATCGTTTTTAGCAAAGTTCTGTACTTCCTGATACTTTAGAATTTTTGAATTGAACCATGTTCAGATGATAACTCACAGGCCTCCCCACTGGAGTCTGCTTTTCTCATTTCCTCACCGGAAATTCTTTATCATTTTTTATTTATTGATCCATAGACGGATAATCTCTTCATCTACTTTAAGAGCTCTTGCAATTATTTCAATTGAAACTCCTTCTTTTAAAAGCAAACTTGCAGTTTCCTTTGCCTTATCCGCTTTACCAGCTTCATATTCCGCTCTCCGGAGTTTCTTTTCTTCCTCTTCTTTGTCATATTCAAATATGCTCATCGCGATAACCTCCGATCGGTTCTTTCGTAGAAAATCTCTCAGAATTCCTTCTCGAATACACTCATCTACTGCACGTTCTACAGCGACAATAAGTTTTCCCTGTCCGAAAACAACATACGAAATATCGTATCCTTATATTTTCTGTTTGCTGATTTCTTCTATTGTATACCCTGTATACCGTGCTATTTTTTCCACTGGCTCACCGGCATTTAACATCAGCTGAATGATTTCTTTTGTCTTACGCTCTTCTCCATCCTCAACACCATTTCCATAACCTGCTTCATATTCGGCTCTCCGGAGTTTCTTTTCTTCCTCTTCTTTGTCATACTCAAATATACTCATTGCGATAACCTCCGATCGGTTCTTTCGTAGAAAATCTTCCAGAATTCCTTCCTGAATGCACTCGTTTACTGCTCGCTCCACAGCTGCATCCAGATTCATTTCTTTTGTGTATTTACGTACTTTCGCCACATATTGTGCATATTCTCTCAGTATCCGGCACTGTTCCATCAATTCTTTATTGTGGCCTTCATTTATATTCAAAGTAACTACTCTTAATTCCAGTCTTGGTTCGCCGGTCAGGTTTTCATATGCCTCTGATAACGCATTCTCCCAGCGGTCTTCCATTTTCTCAGCGCCATTATAAAAAACTATAAAATACGGTGCCGGGATCTTCTGTAAAACAGAAGAATATAAAGATTTATGGTCTACCAGTTTCTGATATTCACTGGATATGTAGAATAAATCTCTTAATGGCATATTCGGATTGTATGTCGACTGATGTTCATACAAAAATAAATTCGTATCAATAATAAATGCCAGGTCATTCTTCATCCCCATATAAATTGCATTTTCCAGCGTTACAATCTCCAATTCGTCCGGATTTTCATAAGTTGTCCCATTCACCGCATTATACAATGACAATAAGTTTTCCCTGTCCGAAAACAACATACGAAATATCGTATCCTTATACTTTCTGTTCGCTGTCGGCGTACTACTCTGCATTCTCTTCACAAACTGATTTTTCTTTGTTGTAACTCTTCGATTCTTTTTGTTTTTTGCCATAGGCACTACCTCCTGTTCCTGCAGGAGATAAGAACATAAAGCACTGACACGCATTACACTCAAAACCCCTGCTTTTCTTGTTTATTTGGATTAAAAGCATGGATTTCTGAAGTGAATTAAGAAAAACAGACGGCATTAACGCCATGAACTTATAGAAAATATGCTTTACTTTTATAGTACTATTTGTTCCAATTAATGTCAATATACTTTATAAAAATAATTGAATATATAACGGAAGATAGTGTCCCCGCCACTACCCCAGATAAAGTCCGGTGAGGCAAGAAGAATAAAAAAATCCAGTCAATGATTTTCGTGATGCACCTCTGTGTCTGTCTCGCCTGAAGAACTTCGTGAAGGTTCCTGGTCGTACAGGTTTTTGCGTTGATACAGAAAATGCTGCTGTCTGAGCGCAGCGAGT
>CAVBPN010000080.1:1963-3218 GCA_963597235.1 bacterium | reverse complement strand
TTCGAATATTCTTCATCGAGATTATACAGCTCCTGCAGTCTCGAAAGTTCTGACTGATTCTGAATCAGGATATTGTTCTGTTCTGTCAGTGTGTCCACTGTTTTTTTCAGTTCTTCATTCTGGTCCAACAAATCCTGCTTGTCCTGAAAGGACTTATTGACATCTGTAAGCCAGAGTCCGATTGTCGTAATACTTTTTTCAAAAGGAACAACGATCATTCCTGCCGCTTCCTGGAGCGGAGCAGATGTGATTCCAGAAGCAAGTGTTGCCACTATGGCACTTCCACAGAAAAAAGTCATGATCACAAGAAGATGTTTACTTTTTAAATGTACGCGAAATCGAAACTTTTTTTTCAGGTTTTTCATGTATTATCATACCCCTAAGGAATTCTAACTATAACTTTATAATTTACGTTGTTTGACGGGCTGTGCCCATTTCATCAGTTCATGATCACGGATGATCTTTTCGAGTCCCGTGACTGTCGCTTTTTCATATAATGGAGAAAGATTAAAAGATACTCCGATATAACTCGCAAGATAATTATCAATATACGGAATCTTCGTACTTCCTCCGGTAAGATAAATACCCTCTCGGGAAATATGATAGGAAATCTGCGGTGGAATTCGCTCCAGAAACGTTTTCATTTCTGCCGCAATCTCATTCACACAGTTCATGATACCGGCATTCACTACATATCCGGAGATGATCTCCTCGCGCGGAAGCCCGGAAATCCCATCAATTCCCACTACTTTACGCGCTTCTTTACGCTGATCATTCAAACGTCCCATTGCAATCTTCAGACGCTTTCCGGTACGTGTACCTATCTGAAGATTATAACGCTTCCTGATCTCACTGCAGATAGCCTCATTCATCTGACGTCCACCGATCGGGATCTTTTTTGCAATGATGATCTTCCCGTCTGTGATAATGGAAAACTGTGTGCTCTGTGCTCCAATATTCACAATCATACTTCCTGTATTCCGCTCAAGATCCACACCCAGCGCGATCGCATCGGCAATTGGCGCTTCCACCATGTATACCCGGTTCTGACGAAGCCAGTGGCCATTCGCCACATGGTAATATGCACGCTTCTCCACAGCAGTCATATCAAGAGGCACCGAAAAGAACATATCTGATCCGATTCCAAGGAAACGGTCAATTTTTTTCATCATGCTGTATAATGTGATCTCCTGCAATTCAGGATTCGCGATCATACCAAAAGCCATCGGCGAATTAACTACGATATCAGCAGGTG
>CAVBPN010000080.1:0-1953 GCA_963597235.1 bacterium | reverse complement strand
GTATGCCTCATTGCCCACGGCGATGATTCTGCGTCCTTTCGACGCGATCATGTTCTTTTCCATGTAACTTTTGTTTTTAAAAAATGAATAAACCTTGATGCTGCTGCTTCCAAGATCTATTCCATATGTTTTTCTTAAAAGTATAAAACGTTCCCTTCATTCCGGATACTCTCCCAACAGTCCCTCTTCCCGGAAACTGACATACCTGTGATCCCCGATAACGATATGATCAAGCAGAGTGATTCCCAGCATTTCTCCTGCCAGACAGATTCGTTCTGTAATTTCTTTATCACATTTACTGGGAGCAGGGTTTCCGCCCGGATGATTATGAATCAGTATCAGATTGACTGCATGATATCGGAGCGCTTCCAGATATACCTCCCGCGGTGTGATCAGGGTGGCATTTACTGTCCCCTTTGACAATACCGTATCACCGAGCAGATGGTTCTGGTTATCCAGCATCATACAGATCATAATTTCCTGTTCCTGATGCCGCAGCTGCTCCATATAATATGCAGCGATAGACTCCGGACTGTTAAAATCAAGAGAAACTCTTGCCGCCGTACTGGCGATCCTCTTGGATAATTCTCCAATACATTTCAGCTGAACAGCCTTGACAGTCCCGATTCCATGTATCTTCCTGAGATCTGATACCGAACAGTGAAGCAGTCCCAGAAGTCCCGGATAGGGTGACTGCTCCATATGACTTAAAATATCATTCGCCAGGGTGAGTGAACTCAGTCCCCTGGTTCCACACCGGAGTATCACCGCAAGGAGTTCACTGTCACTTAACGTACTCTCTCCCTCTCGAAGACACTTCTCATAAGGTCTCTGTGATTCCGGCATTTCTTTCATCGTATGGTTCATTTTGTTTACCTGTCGCTCTCTGTGACAGAATCTCAAAAGAATCAGAAGTTATTTTAGCATAAAAAGAGGGAGATGTACACTCCCTCCTAGAAATTTCTAAATTTTTCACATATGAACTCTGCCGCTTTGATACCATCCATTGCTGCTGACGTGATACCTCCGGCATATCCTGCACCTTCACCACATGGATAAATTCCCTCTATATTAGAAAGCCCCTCTCGGCTTCTAACGATTCTCACCGGTGAGGATGTACGGCTCTCTACACCACTGAGAAGTGCATCTTCCCGGTCAAATCCTTTCAGTTTCTTTCCGAATGCAAGCACGCCTTCTTCTATAGAATCTCCTATCATCTTCGGCAGGATGGACCTTACATCTGCCAGTACATATCCGCCCTTCATCTGAGGCTGTACCTCTCCGAATGCCGTACTTGCCTGATGTGCCTTAAAATCACCGAACAGCTGAACAGGAATTTTTCCTTTTCCCAATTCCCATGCCGATCTTTCCAGATTTCGCTGAAATGCAATTCCGCCAAGCGGACCTTCTTCCGGAAAATCCTCAGGCGAAACCGTTACGATCAGAGCACTGTTTGCGTTCTTACTGTCACGTGCCTGATAGCTCATTCCATTGACCGCAAGCATTCCCGGTTCTGAAGAAGCATTTACCACATAACCGCCCGGGCACATGCAGAATGAATAAACGCCTCTGCCATTTTCACAGGTATGTGTTACCTTATAGCTTGCAGCTCCCAGAAATTCATTCTCCTCTTCCCCATAAAGATCAAAATTGATCATTTTCTGCGGATGTTCCATACGAAGACCGACCGCAAAAGATTTCGGTTCCATGTAAACATTCCGGTCATGAAGCATGGCAAACGTATCTCTTGCACTGTGTCCTAACGCAAGCACGCAGACTTCTGCCGGAATCTTCTCTTCACCATTTACTTCTACCGCGGTCAGATATCCGTTCTCAATACAAAGGTCTGTCATTTTTGTTTCAAAACGGAAAGTGCCGCCCAACTCTTCTATCTGATGACGCATCGTCTCTACAATACCAATCAGTACATCCGTTCCAAGATGCGGTTTCTGC
>CAVBPN010000079.1:10304-14083 GCA_963597235.1 bacterium | reverse complement strand
AAACAATTCCTTGCGACAGCTCAGTTAGAATACCACTTTCCAACCGGGCTGTCAACACCTTTTTTCAACTTTCTTATATTTTCTTAAATCAACTACTTCTTTTGCATAATAAATCGAATTGCATCCTGAATCCATGCCACATATACAAGATTGATTCCCTGTATTTTACCGACGGATGATTTACACACTTCCGGCAGAATCACAGTATCAAATCCCAGCTTCTTTGCTTCAGCTACACGCTGCCCTGCCATACTGACCGCACGTACCTCTCCACTTAAGCCAATCTCACCAAATGCAATGATTGAATCCGGTATTATAATATCTTTACAGCTCGATACAACCGCAAGCAAAATTCCCAGATCGATCGCAGGCTCTGTCATTTTCATACCACCTGCAATATTTACATATGCATCACATGCAGCCAGATGAATCCCGACTTTTTTCTCCAGTACCGCCATCAGCAGATTAACTCTGTTAAAGTCTGTTCCTACCGCCGTTCTTCTCGGAATCCCAAAATTACTCTGGCACACAAGTGCCTGGATTTCTACAAGGATCGGTCTTGTTCCTTCCATAGAACATGCGACAATCGATCCTGAAGTTCCATTTGGTTTTCCGTTCAGCATAAATTCAGATGGATTTTTTACTTCTTCCAAGCCGGTATTTCGCATTTCAAATACACCAATCTCATTTGTGGAACCAAATCGATTCTTAACTGCACGCAGGATACGATACGAAGCATGACGGTCTCCCTCAAAATAAAGCACCGTATCTACCATATGTTCCAGCACTCTTGGGCCGGCTACATTTCCCTCTTTTGTTACATGACCTACGATAAAGATAGAAACACCCTGTCCCTTTGCAATCTGCATCAGGATATTCGTTGATTCCCGCACCTGAGAAACGCTGCCCGGAGCTGAGCTGATATTCTCATGGAACATCGTCTGGATCGAATCGATCACAACCATGTCCGGTTTCTTACGTTCAATCACTTCTCTGATCGTTTCCAGATTTGTTTCACATAATAATTGAAGTTTTTCATTAAACTCTCCGATACGTTCTGCGCGAAGCTTGATCTGGCGAAGCGATTCCTCTCCTGATATATATAAGACAGAATTCCCTGACAGTGCAAGATTTCTGCATACCTGTAAAAGAAGGGTGGATTTTCCGATTCCCGGATCTCCACCCACTAATACCAAAGACCCAGGGACAATACCGCCCCCGAGTACTCTGTCAAGCTCTCCTATCTTTGTCAGCTTTCTTTCATCCTCTGAAAGTCTGATATCTTTTAATATCACCGGTTCTGCTCTTCCGGAGCTTCCCAGCCTGCTGTTTCCCGCTGAGGAACTTTTCTTTGTGGAAACTGTTTCTTCCACAAACGTATTCCATGCTCTGCATCCCGGGCACTGGCCCATCCACTTCGAGGATTCATATCCACATTCCTGGCAAAAATAAACGACCTTTTTATTTTTTAGCATTTTTCAACCTTTACTACTACCGCCGTATCTCCACCCAGTTCTACACTGAAAGAAAGTTTACCGCCAAGATTTGTCTGCATCTTTCCTGCGTCTTCTCCATTAATAGAAATACTGTACTCTGTATCTGCTTCCATTTCAACGGTGATCTGCGCATCTTCAGCACCCTCTACTTCAAACTCCATGCTGGTGCCATCCTGTTTCAGTGAAAATACAGCAGTTCCCGGTACGGACTCATATACGAACATTCCATTACGTTCCAGTTTGGTGATCTCTTTAAATGTCTTTACTTTATAAACATCTCCCTGATAAGGGAAATCAGATACTTTTGATTTAGCCGATAATTCATAATTACCAAAGCTGATACCCCCATTTTCTTCTGTACGGATCAGTTCTTTTACTACTGCCATGATCTTATGTCCTCCCTAGACTTTTCTGTTGTGTTTTGGTCCTTATATATCTGTACTGTGTTGTAATAATACTCCAACTGTATCAAATATTTCGGTTACATTATTATAACATTTACCCCTTTTTTTGACCAGTATCCTAATCAAGATTTTACATCTTTTTTAGAATTCGTGTTACTGCTCACTCCGTTCACAGCAACTTCTTCCCTGACCGGAACAAACCGAATCTCTTTCTGATGAAGCTGAATCTTCACCGTATCTCCATTTCGAATCTTACCCTCAAGAATCTCATTTGCCATCGGATCTTCCAGCTTATTCTGGATTGCTCTTCGAAGCGGGCGTGCGCCATATTTACTGTCAAATCCGGACTCTGCCAGATATTCTTTCACTGATTCTGTAATCTTAAGCTGGATGCCAGGCTGTTCTGCACATCGTTTTTCAAGATTTTTCAGAAGGATATTCACAATTTTCTTAATCTCCGGTTTCTTCAGCGGATGGAATACCATGATCTCATCAATTCGGTTCAAAAACTCTGGTTTAAAAAGCCTTCTTACTTCTTCCATAACTCCGGATTTCATTCTTTCATAATCCTGCTTATCATCTTTCTGAGACATAAATCCAAGTTTCTTCGGTTCAATGATCGCCTGTGCACCAACATTAGATGTCATGATAATAATCGTCTGCTTAAAGTCTACTTTACGTCCATGTGCATCTGTGATATGGCCGTCATCAAGAACCTGAAGAAGAATATTAAATACATCCGGATGTGCTTTTTCGATCTCGTCAAAAAGAAGCACACTGTATGGATTTCTTCTTACTTTTTCGCTGAGCTGTCCACCTTCATCATATCCTACGTATCCCGGAGGAGAACCGATCAGTTTAGAGACACTGTGTTTTTCCATATATTCAGACATATCAACACGGATCATTGCCTGTTCGCTGCCGAACACGGCTTCTGCCAGTGCCTTTGAAAGTTCTGTTTTACCAACACCTGTAGGACCGAGGAACAGAAACGAACCTATCGGGCGGTTTGGATCTTTCAAGCCTACTCTTCCTCGTTTTACAGCCTGTGCAACAGCCTTAACTGCCTCTTCCTGCCCGATCACACGCTTGTGCAGTTCTTTTTCCAGTACAGCCAGTCTTTTCGTTTCTCCCTCTGTCAGTCGTTTCACCGGAATCTTCGTCCAGTCAGATACGATATCTGCCACTGAATTTTCATTTACCACAAGGTTTTTACGTTTATTTCTGCGTTCTTCTCTTATCTTATACTTCTCAATCTGTTCTTCAGCCTCGTTCTGTTCCTGCTGAATTCTTTTTGCCATTGCCAGATCAGCAAGCTTAATCACTTCTTCCTTCTGACTGATCAGTCCTCTTATTTTCGTTTCCAGTGCTTCTACTTCCGGTGCAGACCGATAGCTGCCAAGACGTACTTTTGACGCTGCCTCATCGATAATATCAATGGCCTTATCCGGAAGGAATCGATCATTAATATAGCGAACAGACATCTTTACTGCCGCTTCCAATGCTTCGTCTTCAATTCTGACTCCATGATGTTTCTCATAATAAGGGCGAAGGCCCTTAAGGATTTCCAGTGCCTCCTGCTCTGTCGGCTCTTCTACCGTAATTGGCTGAAATCTTCGCTCCAATGCCGCATCTTTTTCGATATATTTACGATATTCTTCCAGTGTTGTCGCACCAATCAGCTGAATCTCTCCTCTCGAAAGAGATGGTTTCAGAATATTCGACGCATCCAGTGCACCTTCTGCCCCTCCTGCTCCAATGATCGTATGAAGCTCATCAATAAAAAGAAGAATTCCCTGGTTTTCCCGTACCTCATCGATCACTTTCCGGATACGTTCCTCAAATTCTCCACGATATTTACTTCCTGCAACCATCCCGG
>CAVBPN010000079.1:4835-10294 GCA_963597235.1 bacterium | reverse complement strand
ATCCCGGACATATCCAGCACAACAACTCTTTTATCTCTCACAGAATCCGGAACCAGACCGGATACGATTCTCTGTGCCAGACCTTCCACGATTGCAGTCTTACCTACTCCCGGTTCTCCAACCAGACATGGATTATTCTTACTTCTTCTACTTAATATCTGAATCAGTCGCGTAATCTCTCTGTCTCGACCAACCACCGGATCAAGTCTTCCATCTGCTGCCATTACCGTCAGATTCCTGCTGTACTGATCCAGCGTTGGTGTAGGCGAGCCATTCTTCTGTGCTTTTTGATTTTTTACTCCCTGAAGTTCTTCTGCCATCGGATTATCCACACCCATCGCCGTCAGAACTGCGACATACAGTTTCTGTATATTAACACCCATCGTATAGAGCAGCCTGGTCGCGACGCAGTCTGTCTCCTTAAGCATTGCAACAAGCAGATGCTCTGTCCCTGCCTGTGTCTCCTTCTGATTTTCGGCCTCCTGCACAGCCTTACTGATCAGCTTTCCAGCTCTTGGACTGTACTCCGGCACTTTCTCCGCAACCAGAACATCAGACGGTGCGATCAGTTCCTTGATCAACTGGCGCAGAGTATCTTCCTCCACATTAAATTCTTCCAGGATTCTTCCGGCTGTACCTTCTTTTTCTTTTAACAAACCTACCAGAATATGTTCCGTTCCAATGTATGAATGATTACAGGACTGTGCGGTGGTTTTTGCCAGTTTCAACGCATTTACAGCCTGTCTGGTAAATCTATCCTGCATAGTTCGCTTTCCTCCTATCTGCCCGTAAAATACGGGACTGCTGTCATATTTTCACACGATATGATTACTGGTCAATTTCATATTCGTCATAAATCTCATCGATCAGATCATGCACCTCTTTTCTGCTTACATTCCTGCAGCATCCCTTTGCCAGCGCAACAAGAAGATTTTCTTTCATTTCCTCCAGTGCTTTGATCTTATTTACATCCACAGCGATGATTGCCCCCCGTCTGCGGTCGATCGTAACAAATCCTTCCTGTCTCAACAGGGAATATGCCTTATTTACAGTATGCATATTGATTCCTATTGTATCAGCCAGCTGTCGCACGGACGGCAGTGGATCCCCCTCCTGCAGCCGCGAAGTTGCAATTCCCATTATGATCTGATTCATCAACTGTACATATATAGCCTCATCACTGTTAAAATCTATCTCAATGACCATTACTATCAGCCCCTTGTCTTTATGTCATGATACCAATGAATCCTTCCATGACCGGACACCCCGGCATCATGTTATACATATAGTAGCACATACGTCAGATTTTGCAAGTAAAAAATAAAGCAGGCAGCTTTCACGCCACCCACTTTATGTCATAGTACTGTCAACCAAGAATCTTCTTAAACTGTTCTTTATTAAGAATAAGATTGAATCCCATCGGATTAAATACCATTGCTTCAGCCTGGTTGATCAGAATATCCGGAAGTTTATTGAACGGAATCTTTGCCAGACGAAGTTTCTTTCCTCTTGCAAATTTTTCAAACTCCATAATATCAGAAAATACTGGCTGTAAAACCTGGCCTTCTTTGTTCTTCAGATATGGGATATTAATCTTTTTCGGATTTTCTTCGTCACGATCCATTGCTACCAGGAACTGTGATTTCCTCAGATTTGCGATCAGCTCTTCTTCCAGTGCTCTTAAATTCTTATGTTCCTCTTTTTCAACCGGACGGCGAAGCTCCTGCATGAAATAGATACCGGAAAGCTGTAATGTCGGGTTGATCAACGGGCGTTTTGCCGGCTCCATTTTACTGAGATCCGGTTTTCTTACGATTTTTTCCAGATCAATTTCAATTTCATCTGTTCCGTTATTCCAGATTACAGAGTTTGCTCCGATAGAGAACAGAAGTCCGTACATTCTTGGGAAATCTTTTTTCTCATAACGCATTCCCATCAGAATTACTTTTTCTTCCAGTTTCTTTTTGCCAAATTCTTTCAGAGTTTCCTCCTCTGCAAAAAGCCACACCTGATCATTATATGTTTCTTCTCCACAGGTTACATAAGGAAGCTTCGTTGCCTGCGAATATGCCACAAATACTGTCTCCCTTGCCTGAAGTTCCTTAACTGCTTCTTCTACACTAATACCCATTTTGTTATCCTTTCATTTATCGCTTCCGCATGATATATCATGAATTATACCATATTTCACGAAAAATGGCATACTTTTTTGGTTATTTTTCTTTTTTATGGGTTATTTTTCACACCGTTTATGCTTCATCAATTGCTTTTCCGATATCATGACGCATATATTTATTGGCAAACTGAATCCATTCCGTTGCATCATATGCATTTTTACGGGCTTCTTTCAGAGTTTTTCCTTTTGCAGTGATTCCAAGAACACGTCCGCCATTTGTAACAATCTGGCCATCCTGGAATTTCGTTCCCGCATGGAAACAGTAATAACCGTCTTTATCTTTGAAATTCTCAAATCCATACATCGGAATACCTTTTTCGTATTTTGCAGGGTATCCCTCACTTGCCAGTACAACACATACGGCTGCATTATCCTCGAATTCCAGATTTATCTGATCCAGTGTACCGTTCACACAGGCTTCCATAACTTCAATGATATCCGTTTTCATTCGCGGAAGTACAACCTGCGCTTCCGGATCTCCAAAACGTGCATTATATTCCAGCACCTTCGGCCCTTCCGGGGTAAGCATCAGTCCAAAGAAAATAATTCCGACAAATGGGCGACCTTCTGCTGCCATAGCATCCACTGTTGCCTGATAAATATGTTCTTTACAGAATTTATCCACTTCTTCTGTATAGAACGGACTTGGAGAGAAAGTACCCATTCCCCCTGTATTTAATCCTTTATCACCATCCATGGCACGCTTATGATCCTGAGCAGATGTCATGGTACGAATCGTCTTTCCATCTACAAAAGAAAGAACAGACACTTCGCGGCCGGTCATAAATTCTTCAATGACCATCGTATTTCCGGCACTTCCGAACTTCTTATCTTCCATGATCTCTTTTACACCTGCTTCCGCCTCTTCCAGCGTATTGCAGATCAGAACACCCTTACCTAAAGCAAGACCATCTGCCTTGAGAACGATCGGGAATTTTGCCTGTGTATGTAAATAGTCCAGTGCTTTCTGCGGATCGTCAAAATTCTCATATGCAGCTGTCGGAATTCCATATTTCTTCATCAGGTCTTTTGAAAATGCCTTTGAGCCTTCAAGGATTGCTGCATTCTTACGAGGTCCGAATACTTTCAGCCCACGTGCTTCAAATACATCAACAACTCCTCCGACAAGCGGATCATCCATACCGATAATGGTCAGATCAATTCCTTTTTCTTCTGCAAAATCAGCAAGTTTTTCAAATTCCATGGCACCGATTGCCACGCATTCTGCATATTCAGAAATTCCGGCATTTCCCGGAGCACAATAAATCTTCTCTACTTTAGGACTTTTTGCAACGCTCCATGCAATTGCATGTTCTCTTCCGCCGCTTCCAACGATCAGTACTTTCATGAGCTTTTATCTGCCTCCTACTATTAGACTTCTTCAATCAATAACACTTTTTATTAATAAAACATCCTCAGTCAATAACAACTTTTCCGTTCACGACAGAAACCCTGTTATTTGCAATCAGGTCAATCGCCTTCGGAAGGATTTTCCATTCCGCTTCTTCCATTACACGGTGCTGCAGTACTTCCGGGGTATCTCCCTTATGCACTTCCACTGCCTTCTGAAGGATGATCGGACCGGTATCTGTCCCTGTATCCACAAAATGTACCGTTGCACCGGTAACCTTTACCCCACGGGCAAGTACGCCTTCATGTACATGAAGGCCATAGAATCCCACTCCGCAGAAAGACGGAATCAGTGATGGGTGAATATTGATGATCTTATTCGGATATGCTTCCACGATCATCGGCGGAATTGCAACCAGAAATCCTGCCAGCACAACCAGATCCACCTTATTTTCCTGCAATTCCTGCAGAAGTGCTTTATGAAATTCTTCTCTGTTTTCAAATTTTTTCGGAGAAATGCACTTAGCCGGGATTCCCCGGCTCTCTGCGCGTTTCAGTGCATATGCGCCTGGATTATTACTGATCACCAGACCGACTTCCACATTTGTGATCACACCGCTGTCAACCGCATCCATGATCGCCTGCAGGTTCGTACCGCCTCCTGATACCAGAACACCAAGCTTTAGCATAAAGTCACTCCCTTTTCTCCGGCCTCAATGTGCCCAACTACATACGGAGTATCTCCGGCCTGACGGATTGCTTCCATTGTTTTATCCACCTCAGACGGATCTACTGCCAAAACCATGCCAAGTCCCATATTAAACGTATTGTACATCATCTTTTCTTCAATATCTCCGGTCTTTGCAAGAAGATCGAAGATCGGAAGAACCGGATAGCTGTTCTTCTCAATAACAGCTCTTGTGCCGTCTTTCAGCATACGAGGAACATTTTCATAAAAGCCGCCGCCTGTGATATGGCTGCACGCATGAATGCGAACGCCGGCATCTTTAATACTCTTAAGTGCCTTTACATAGATTCTTGTCGGTGCAAGAAGTGCCTCACCAAGAGTTGTACCAAGCTCATCATAATATGTATCCAGAGATTCTTTTGTCATCTCAAATACCTTACGTACAAGTGAAAATCCATTGCTGTGCACACCGGTAGACGCCATACCGATCAGAACATCTCCGGCATTCAGTTCATCACCTGTGAGGAGGTCTTTCTTGTCGATCACACCAACAGCAAATCCTGCAAGATCATATTCATCTTCCGGCATGAGTCCCGGATGCTCAGCAGTCTCACCACCGATCAGCGCTGCGCCTGACTGTACACAGCCTTCTGCAACACCGCTTACGATCTCCGCGATCTTTTCCGGATAATTCTTTCCACATGCAATGTAGTCCAAGAAAAACAGCGGTTCTGCACCTGCACATGCGATATCATTTACACACATGGCTACAGCATCAATTCCAATCGTATCATGCTTGTCCATGATCATGGCAAGTTTAACCTTTGTTCCGCATCCATCTGTACCAGATACCAGTGTCGGTTCTTCCATATCCTTAAAAGCATTCATGGAAAATGCTCCGGAGAATCCTCCGATTCCTCCTAAAACTTCCTGTCTCATGGTCTTTGCAATATGTTTTTTCATTAATTCAACTGACTTATAGCCTGCTTCTATATCCACACCTGCTTTTTTGTAATCCATAATCTTCTGATCTCCTCCACCTTTTTAATAAGCTTTATATCCGACTTCCTGCAGTCTGGCATCTTTTGCCTCAACCTGTTCTTTCAGTTCCTGGCTGTATGCTTTCAATCTGTCCAGAAGTTTCGGATCAGATGTTGCCAGGATCTTTGCAGCAAGAAGTCCTGCGTTTGCGCCTCCGTTAATTGCTACTGTCGCTACCGGAATTCCGGACGGCATCTGTACGAT
>CAVBPN010000079.1:0-4825 GCA_963597235.1 bacterium | reverse complement strand
CAGGGAATCTCTTCCTCCAAGGGATGTTGTATGCATCGGAATACCGATAACCGGCATCGGGAAGATTGCTGCACACATTCCCGGAAGATGTGCTGCCATTCCTGCTCCTGCAATAATTACCTTGAATCCTTTTTCTTCTGCTGTCTTTGCGTACTCAAAGAACACATCCGGTTCTCTGTGTGCAGAAATAATCTTCATCTCGTACTCAACGCCCAGCTTGTCAAGAATTGCTGCCGCTTTGCTCATAACTGGCATATCTGAGTCGCTTCCCATTACAATTCCAACTTTTTTCATTGGTGGCCTCCTCGTATTTTATCACTGTTTTTTTCATTCACAGCAATATATTTTCATGCTTCTTCAGGTTGATTCTACTAAGATTCTAAAATTGTGTCAATAAAATTACGGAAAAGAAATATTTTGGCGGGCAAACTCTTTTTGTATAAAAATTCTGCCCGCCAGTAAAAAAGCTGTCGTTACTCATCAAAAGGATGATTCAGTTCTTCTGTTCCAGGAAGTACAAAACGACCATTTTCGATGATGGATGTACCTTCTCCCTCCTCATCGATCACCCGAATACTTCCAAGTTCTTCATATGGAATTGTAATATCCGTGTGGCATCCATAATACGCCAGACTGATATCTTCTTTTCTGAGGATTGAAATCTCATTGTCTCTGGCAATGATCTCTCTTCCGTCCGGATTAAATACCGGAGTATCCTCAGCCCAGCTGTAGCAGGTATCACCTACAGCAAAATGCGGCCCCATTTTTTCTGCGATCAGTATCGGTAATTTATCTGCAATGCCATATTTTTCGGCTGCCACATATGCAGTCGTATTTGTTCCGATTGCAAACTCACCCATTGGAATCTTTGCATGATGATGAAGAATATTATCTTCAATATATGCACGGTTTTCCTCTTCTGTCTCAAAGTTTGCACAGGAATAGTCAATTACCTGACCACAGTCAAATACCAGTTTCAGATCTTTAAACTGCAAACCATTCAGATAAACCTTCTTTACATGAAGGATTCCGCCGGTTCCGGCAAGTACCGGAGAAGTAAACACTTCCCCTACCGGAATATTTACATCTGCCACACAGTTTTCAAAATTTGTCTGTTTCTTAACATCTTCCAGATCATGTAAATGAATGATCAGATCTGTCTCATTGTCATCTTTTCCCTTGATTTCCACCCACTGGCAGGTATCCAGAGTTTCAATGATCGTCTGCTGAATCCGCTCATACAATTTATAATCCAGCGTATTGATCTTTACGATCTCAGCAAAGAGCTCCGGGAAATTCTCCCCGATCTCCGGCACCGGATACGCAATGATCGTAAAGCTTCTCTCATCGCCTTTAATATAACGGTTTACGATCTGTCCGGATTCATTGTCCAGTTCTACCTGCAGTTTCTGCTGTGCTTCACTTAATGTCCATGCACCTTCGGTGGATACCGGTGAAAACGGCTCTTCTCCAAAAGTCTCAATGCATGCCGGACCTCCATGAACAGCTGCCAGCTCTTTATATTTTTCATATGCATTCTGCATAGAACGCAATTTACGCTGCACAAAATCACTGTCCATAAAAAGAGCCTGATCCTGTCTGTGATCATACTCATACTGTGGGTTTGCATTTCCACCGACAAATCCGATCCATGCATTGCCTCTTTTATTCACTGCATGTGTAGCATGACGATAGATTACCGGTTCCAGTCCCATCTCACGGAACTGCAGGATCGCAGCACGCACCATTCTTTCAAACCCAAGATTATAACGGATATTAACAGTCTTTTTCTTTGTGATATCTTTTCTTCCATTAATAAATCCGATTCTGTATCCTTCTGTATATGTGCGGGCCATACTGTCAATCTCATCCTGGCTGAGGCTGTTCAGAAATTCTGCCACACCAATTTCATTTACAGAAACATATTCGCCGTATCTGTAAAGGTAACGCAGATCTGACAGATCTGAATCCATTACGATACGAACTGCAAAATCCAGCTGCGGATCAACTGCTTCCGCTATTCTCTGCTCCATCATATCCTGACAATAATCGTTCACATAAGAACGCAGCATGTCTTCCACATTTTTTACAGATGGCTGTTCCGCATCTTCAAACGCAGCATATACTTCCAGAAAAAGTTCTGCTGCTATTGTATAATCCCAGAATTTTTTCTCATATGCATAAGCGATCGTACCCCGAAGTTCTGCATATAAAAAAGCAAATGCCTTTCCATATTCGCCCAGTTTTTCCGTCGCATATGCAGGATTTCCATAACAATGTACATAATTCTGTGGAAACAGTTCTTCATAAAGACTCCTGTTTTCTTCCTGAAGTTCTTCTATCGTCAACTGTTCTTCTGATCTCTCTAAAATTGCTGCTGTCTTCTCAAAGAATGCTGCCATCTTCTGAAAGAAATCAAGAAATGCCGGCTGAACAGCTGTTTCTGTACAGATTTCTGCAATTCTGTTTTTTGCCAGATCATAACGTTCCTTCAGTAATTCGTCCACTCTGTCATCTCCTTTATCATTTCAAATTCTATTTCGTTTATCTTCTGTTTTTTCTAGTCATCGAGCACATGTCCCAGCTGAATGTGTTTCTCTATCAGCTGTTTCATATATTCCCATATTTCCCTGGAACCTTCTCCGGTATGCTCATTTCTTTTATAAATCTGACTTTTATGTACCGTATGTTCCTGCCAACTTTTTCCTCCGGAAGCATCATTCAGAATCAATGGCTGACAATTATCCAGTACATGGGCGAACTTTGCTTCTGCCGTCTCATAAGCCTCAAATTCTTCCCACAGATCACGAAATTTCATTCCCTGGTCTTCAGGAAGCATTCCAAAAATACGATCTGCCGCTTTTGTCTCACGTTCTCTCTGCGTTTTCAGTCCAGCCTGATCATATGCATAAGTATCCCCTGCATCGATCTCCACCAGATCATGAATCAGAACCATCGGTATCACTTTTGCAAGATCAACTTCTTCATTTGCGTATTCTTTCAATAATACTGCCATAAGTGCCAGATGCCAGGAATGTTCAGCATCATTTTCTTTGCGACTGCCATCCGTCAGATATGTCTGTCGCACGATCTGTTTTACTTTATCTACTTCCAGGATAAATTCCATCTGCTTCTGCAAGCGTTCCATCCGTTCCATTTTCTTATACTCCCATCAAAAAAAAGGCCAGCCAGCCTACCATAAAGATTCCATTCAGAATCGATCCAATGATGCTGGTCCTGTGTGTGCACTTTTCCTCCGAAAAGCTACTGATTCCCATTAAAAATCCATATACAGAAAGCAAGGCTGCAAACAGGCAGATTCCACCTACAATAAATCCATAGGAGCCTTCCAGGGCATATGCAACCCCGACAGCTCCCGCAAACAGAAGCAGGGAAGCAATTGCCAGTCCCACTGACAGCTTCCCCTTTGCAGCCTCTTTCTTTTTTATGATCGCATATCTATATCTTCTCGCCATATCGTTTTCTCCTCAGATAATTACAGACAGCAAATAATATATATCCGATTGCTACTCCAAGTGTATTCAGTATCAGATCATCCACGTCAAAACAACCTACTTTCGCAACCAACTGCACTGTTTCCACAAGAAGGCTGAGTGCAAAACCTGACGCAATAATAAAGAATCCACTACGGCATTTATGTGTAATGACCGGAAGAATGAACCCATATGGAATAAAGCCGATCACATTTCCAAAAATATTTGTGATCACTGCAAACATTCCAAGCTGTCTTCGGTATACCCAGAACCTTCTGATTTCCACAAAAGGCACCAGATTATACCGATACATCCGTTCTCCTGCCGCACGCCCGTATTCTTCTGAAAAGAAAAGGAAATAAACAAGGAGCAGTACATACAGTATGAATAAAAGCACACTCAGAAACCTTATTTTACGTTTTGTACTGTCTTTCAATTTTTACCCCTATCCGGCCTCAGATCAGAATATCAGACTTTCTCTTCAACAGCCTGCTTCCACTGACGATCATCAGCACACCTGCCGCAACACCGGTAACAAGCGTTACAATTCCTACCGCAATACTGCATGCACCTGTCCGACTCATAGTCTTATAAATTTTTTCATTCATGGCAATTCCTCCTTTTGCAGACGCCTATTCATTTTCCGGTCGGCAAAAAACTATTTTGCCCCGTACTGGCTGTAATATGCATCAATTGCCTTTTTCAGTTCATCATCAATAATGATCTGGCCCTTATATTCTTTATTATAAAGATGCTCAATAACCTCTGCCATTGTAACGATCGCATTTGTCTCAAATCCATAAAGATCATGAACTTCGTCAAGTGCGCATTTTACTCCGCCCTTTCCAACTTCCATACGGTCAAGAGATACCATCAGGCCTACGATTTCTACATTCGCTGCACCTCTTACCTTCGGTACGGTCTCTTCCATAGATTTACCGGAAGTAGTAACATCCTCGATCATCACTACACGGTCTCCGTCTTTCAGTTTACTTCCAAGGAAATTTCCTTTATCTGCACCATGATCTTTTTCTTCTTTACGGTCAGAGCAGTAACGAATTTCTTTTCCATAAAGTTCGCTGAATGCGATTGCTGTTACAACACTGAGCGGAATTCCTTTATATGCCGGTCCAAACAGCACATCAAAATCATCGCCATATTTGTCATGAATTGCCTTTGCATAATATTCGCCAAGTTTTTTCAGCTGGGAACCAGTCACATAGCCACCGGCATTCATAAAGAACGGAGATTTTCTTCCGCTTTTCAGAGTAAATTCTCCAAATTTCAGTACCTGACTGTCAACCATAAATTCAATAAATTCCTGTTTATAC
>CAVBPN010000078.1:0-2351 GCA_963597235.1 bacterium | reverse complement strand
TATATGACTGCTGGTAAGTAATCAACCTGAATATTTCTTTAAAGTGAGGATTAACTATGAAATACGGAGCATTCGGATTAGTCGAAGTATTAGGAAGCTGTAATGCAGTTATGGTCATTGACCAGATGCTTAAAACAGCTGATGTAGATTTTCGTACATGGAATGGTAAATGTGGAGGACACGAAGTTGTCTTTATGAGCGGTGATGTATCCGCTGTTACTGCTGCTGTTGAATCAGTTAAGCAGAATCCTCCATGCGATATTATTCTTGCAGCTGTCATCTCCAATCCTTCTGAAGAGACCGTTCGTCTTGTGGAAGAGGATGCAGCTACACATCATTTTGCGTAAGCATAAATATTCAGGATCTGTCTATGGCAGGTCCTTTTCTTTTGCCTTTTTCTCCTTCAGTTTCTGTCTCTGAATCCAACAAAAACCACATCGATAATCCGATGTGGTTTTTTTGTGGTTATATTAAAATTTCATAGGAGCTGTATTATCGATTAAAAACAGCAATTCCCAGTCCTTCTTCACGGACAACCGTCCACATTGCTTCATTGATCTCATCCAGTTTATATCTGTGTGTGATCAGTTTGTATAACGGAAGTTTCAGTTCCGCTGCCTTCGCGAGGAACGCCATGCAGTTCTCATAATCTCTGGCTGCATAAAATCTTCCGCCGGTCGGCATGCTGTCTTCAAAATATCTTGCAGTAGGAGTTCTTCTCCAACCACACAGGAAACCCATCTCACAGATGCTTCCGCTATTTTTCATAAATCTTCTTGCTACGTTGCGTCCCATCACAGAATCTGTACAGATAAAGACTGCATCTGCCATATCTCCTGCAACCGCACGAATCTTATCCTGAACACCAGCAACACCATTCTTTCCATGAGAACTGACAAATTCCCATGCACCAAATTCCATTGCACGATTCTTTCCGCTTTCCTGATCGATAACGATAATCTTATCAACACCAAGAGTCTTTAATGCAGCAGTGGTCAGAAGTCCTTCCATTCCGCATCCAAGAACAACGGCGGTCTTTGTTGCATCCAGCTTACACATTTTAACCATACGTTCTACTTCTGTATAGATAGAAATGCTTCTTGTGATCAGCAGTCTGGATTCCAGATCCAGATCATTTACCTGATATACCTGCTGTCCTGCCGGTAATACGATATAATTTGCAAACCAGCCATTCGGAGAAATTTTATCTGCTTTTCTGCCGCCATATGTAGCTGCGCCGCCAAATCCTGCTTTTTTTGCAGTGATCACTTTATCGCCGACTTTAAGGACATTTCCTCTGGCATCCTGAAGATCTTCACTTCCGACTTTTACAATGATGCCGGTTCCTTCCTGTCCCTGAGCAGAGGATCCTGCTGATCTTCTTTCTTTCAGAAATTCCGTAACATCTGACGGTGAGATCATACATCCCTCCACACATACGAGAATTTCCTTTGGTCCTACTTCCGGAAGAACGTAATTTTTGATCACATAATCTTCCTGAGAATCAAGGACTGCTGTTTTTCCTACTTCTCTTCCAGTTAATGCCGGTGTCTCCTCGAGAACGAAGGTCGTTTTCGGCTGCACCGGTCTGGAAGGAGCATCTATCTCAGACAGAACCTGCTTTACAATTTCGTCAATCTTTATATCCATCTTCTATCTCCTTTGCCATAGACTGCTGCTCTTTCCGCCTTAGGAACTCCATGGAGCAGATTGTCTATCTTTATCTTCACAACAACCTTACGATAAGATGTCTGTTCTTTTTCATGGCAGCATGGTTTGTGTCCGTCATCTGGATAAACCAGATAAAACATTCCCGGTTTCATCTGAATCCTGTTTCCATGCCCAGAAAGCCATTCAATGTCTGTTTCCGGATCATAAGGAGTCTTTACCGTCAGATCCGCCCGGTCCGCATATTCCCACATTTCAGAACCTTCCAGAAGGATCTGTACATCCAGATAATTACGATGTACTTCAAAATTTGCTTCCTCAAAACTTCTTGTATTACCCTCCTGAACAAAAGCAAAGCCCTTGCCCACCGGATATTTTCCCGGAGGAAGCTGTTCTTTACGGACACGTTCCACAAAGCGAACAGCATCCCATAATTCCGGAACACTTCTCTGATAACAACGGAAGCGTTCCAACTGATCCATTATCATGTTCGCTTACTCCTGTCTCTTTATAAAAGCTGCAGATCTCTCATCTTATTGTAAACATTTGCTTTTGCAGTTGCATCAAGGGAAAGTGCAGGAAGTCGTTCCTGTCCGTCATGATGCAGTACACGATAGTACATAGCCTGCTTGCAAGCCAGGAACAATGGTGTACTGTATGCGTAGATATCCATTGCATCAACC
>CAVBPN010000077.1:5678-9793 GCA_963597235.1 bacterium | reverse complement strand
ATCTTGTTCGTATCCATGTTCATCGTAGGTGGGGCATTGTTTGAAACTGGCATGGCAAACAAGATTGGAGGTATTGTAACAAAATTCGCAAAAACAGAAAGAATGCTGATTATCGCAATCATGGTGATCGTAGGATTTATGAGTGGCGTTTTATCCAATACAGGTACAGCCGCAGTTCTGATTCCGGTAGTAATCGGTATCGCAGCAAAATCCGGATACAAGAGATCCCGTCTCCTATTGCCGCTGGTATTTGCAGCAGCCATGGGTGGTAACCTTTCTCTGATCGGAGCACCTGGAAACCTGATCGCACAGAGTGCACTTCAGGAAATTGACATGAAATTTGGTTTCTTCGAATACGCAATCGTAGGTCTCCCGATCCTGATCGCAGGAATTCTGTTCTACGCGACTATCGGGTACAGACTTCTTCCGAATCACGATGTCAAAGATGAAGGAGCATTCGATACAGAAAAAGATTTCAGTGATGTTCCTGCATGGAAACAGTGGTTATCCCTGATCATCCTGATCCTTACACTGCTGGCAATGATCTTTGAAGATAAGATTGGTATTAAATTATGCATCTCCGGTGGAATTGGGGCACTGCTTCTGATCCTCACAGGCGTTATTTCTGAGAAAGATGCACTTAAATCAATCGACCTCAAGACAATCTTCCTTTTTGGCGGTACACTTTCTCTTGCAGCTGCCCTGCAGGAAACAGGAGCAGGAGAAGTAGTTGCCAACAAAGTAATCGGAGCACTTGGTGACAATCCATCTCCGTATATACTGACATTTGTAGTATTCATTCTCTGCTGTATCCTGACAAACTTCATGTCAAACACAGCAACAACCGCTCTTATGGTTCCGATCTGCCTGTCTATCGCACAGGGAATGGGAGCAGACCCGAGAGCAGTACTGATGGCATGCGTTATCGGCGGTTCCTGTGCATACGCGACACCGATTGGAATGCCGGCAAACACTATGGTAGTCGGTGCCGGTGGATACAAGTTTATGGACTATGTAAAATCCGGATTCCCGCTTATCATCATTGCAACTATTGTAAGTATGATCATTCTTCCGATCGCTTTCCCATTCTTCCCGTGAGAATGAGAAACGCGAAAGGAATCTGATAATAAACAAAAAATATTAACATTAATAACCAGGAGGATAAACAAATGGGTAAGAAAGAACAGGTAGAGCAGCTTACCACTTATATGGCGAACTTTGTTTCCTATATTGGTAAAGTACTGCCGGACGACATCAAGGCGAAAATCAATGAACTTGCAGAGAAAGAGGACAGCCCGCTTTCAAAAGTAATCTATCAGACAATGCAGAAAAACCAGGTTCTGGCAAAAGAACTCAACAGACCAAGCTGCCAGGATACAGGAGTATTACAGTTCTGGGTAAAATGTGGAACAAACTTCCCGCTTATCGGTGAACTGGAAACACTTCTCAAAGAAGCTGTTGTCAAAGCCACTTTCGAAGCACCACTTCGTCATAACAGTGTAGAAACATTTGACGAGTACAACACAGGCAAAAACGTTGGTAAAGGAACTCCTACAGTATTCTGGGATATCGTTCCGGACAGCGATAAATGTGAAATTTATACATACATGGCCGGCGGCGGATGTACTCTTCCGGGAAAAGCTATGGTTCTGATGCCAGGTGAAGGCTATGAAGGTGTAACAAAATTCGTTATGGATGTCATGACATCTTATGGTTTAAATGCATGTCCACCACTCCTCGTAGGTGTTGGTGTTGCAACATCTGTAGAAACAGCTGCACTGCTTTCAAAGAAAGCTCTTATGAGACCACTTGGAAGCCACAATGAAAACGAGCGTGCTGCATCCATGGAAAAACTGCTTGAAGATGGTATTAATGCGATCGGCCTTGGACCACAGGGTATGGGCGGTAAATATTCCGTAATGGGTGTTCACATCGAAAACACAGCAAGACATCCATCCACCATCGGTGTAGCTGTAAACGTTGGATGCTGGTCCCACAGACGTGGACATATTATCTTTGATAAAGACCTTAACTACACAATCACAACACATTCGGGGGTGACTTTATAATGCTGGAAATGAAAGATGGAAAGAAAATTTTAACAACACCGATCTCAGCAGAAGATCTGAAAGATATCCATGCAGGAGATATCGTATACTTAAACGGAAGCATGACAACCTGTCGTGATGTTGCACACAGACGTCTCGTTGAAGAAGGTCGTGAACTTCCTGTAAATGTAAGAGATGCAGCAATTTTCCACGCTGGTCCGATCATCCGTCCACTGGAAAATGATAAGTTCGAAATGGTATCTGTAGGACCTACAACCAGTATGCGTATGGAAAAATTTGAATATGAATTCGTAAGAGAGACTGGCGTTCGTGTGATTATTGGTAAAGGCGGTATGAAAGAAAACACAGAGCGTGCATGTAAAGAATTCGGTGCAATTCACTGTGTATTCCCGGCTGGAAACGCAGTTGTAGCCGCAACAGAAGTAGAAGAGATCGTAGATGCTCAGTGGAGAGACCTCGGAATGCCTGAGACACTGTGGCACTGCCGTGTAAAAGAATTTGGACCTCTGATCGTATCCATCGATACAGAAGGACGTAACCTTTTCGAAGAGAACAAAGTAATCTTCAACCAGAGAAAAGATAAAGCAGTAGAAGAAATCTGCAAACACGTAAGCTTTATCAAATAATATTTCAGAAATAAACATTATCTCAAACAGAGATAAATTCCTCAAAAGCAATTTTCTACACACACGTACTTAGTAAGTAAACCAAAATTTTTTGCCAAAAAAATTAATGCCATAAGAGAAGCCACACAACAGGAATCACTGCCATGATCCTGCGGTGTGGCTTTTCTTCACGTATATAAAAAATAGAAAATGTTCAGGCTGTCTTGTGTGCATTGGCATAAGCACGGCGGATTTCTTCTGGCATACAGTCCGGGACCATCTCATGAATTTCTTCTTCCGGAACGCCTTTCATTGCCTGATCATAGAACCAGCATTTGTATTTCAGCATATCCAGTGCGCGGTTCATACGGTCAATCTCAGCCTCGATATTTTCACGCTGACGCTGGAACATGGCACAGCGCTGCGGATAGGTTTCCTTTCCCATAGAGCACCATTCCATAAACTGTTTGATGTCTTTAATCTCCATACCGGATTTTTTCAGACAGTCAATGACACGAAGGGCTTCAAGTTCCCGGTCGCTGAATTTACGGATACCGGATACACGCATCATATTAGGAAAAAGTCCCTCACTGTCGTAATAACGCAGTGTAGATACCGGTAAACCAAACATTTCTGATACCTGTCCAATTGAATACATAAGAAAAACCTCCTACTGATTTTGATTTACATTTTTAATTAAATAAAAGTTCAGATGAATTTAAGATCGCTGAGTGCCGGATAGCCATAAGCGGATTCCGCATTTCTGACACCGGCAAGAATGGCTTCTGCCATAACATCAGCTGCAAGAGTTCCGACCATGTCACAATCTGCGGCAACATTTCCGACAGAGAGGGCATAAATGCTGTCACCGTCTGCTGAGGTATTGACCGGACGAATCGTGCGCGCATAGCCGTTATGTGTCATGCTGGCGACTTTACAGAGCTGACTCTTATCAAAACGGGCATTGGTGATGATTGCACCGATTGTAGTGTTACCGACATATTTATTATCGTGAATTTCATAAGACTGATAAAGATATCGAGTAGAGTCTGAAAAAGAAGTATGGTCATCGTTTAACAAACCGGCTATGATCTTTCCGTTATGCCAGTCATAAATATCCCCCAAAGCATTTACGACTACGATGGCACCCACTTTTAATTTGCCAATCTGAACAGCATAACTTCCGATTCCGGTTTTCATACAGTGTTCCATACCCATGCTTTTGCCGACAGTGGCACCGGTACCGACACCAAAGTTTCCGTCTTGATAGTTATTCTCATAAGCTCCGACACAGGCCGCGTATCCCATGGCTTTATCCGGGCGGGTATGCGGGTCTGCGACTGTCAGATCAAAGATATCAGACTGACATACAAGAGGAACTTTTGTTACGCCGACGTCGAATCCAATTCCTTTTTCTTCGAGAAACTGCATAACGCCACCT
>CAVBPN010000077.1:5140-5668 GCA_963597235.1 bacterium | reverse complement strand
GCGTCCAGACCGAAGGCGCTTCCCCCTCCGAGAAGGACCGCATGGATCGTCTGAGCGGAAGCGAGTGGTTTTAACAGCTCACTTTCGCGCGAGGCAGGACCACCACCGCGCACATCCAGTCCGGCACACATGCCTGTTTCATTCAAAATAACAGTACACCCGGTTCCGGCAGCTGTGTTCTGGGCATTGCCGATTCGGATTCCGGGAATATCCTTAATAGAAATAGATTGAAGGGACTCCATCTGGATAGGGAACGGGCTGTTTGTGTTTGGTTTTATTGAGGATGTTTTCATGATATCACTCCTGATCTTGAATTGTATACTATTTCAATAAAATTCTGAAAATTCCGAAAAATATTGACCTAAAGTTAGGTTGAAGTATTATACTTATAGTAACAAAGTTAATTTTTAAAGTCAATCAGAATGGAGGAATAATCATTATGGCAAAAAAATTAGTAGCATATTTTTCAGCAAGCGGAGTAACTGCAAAAATGGCAAAAGCACTTGCAGAAGTAACCGGAGCAGATCT
>CAVBPN010000077.1:0-5130 GCA_963597235.1 bacterium | reverse complement strand
ATTCAGCCGGCAGTTCCGTATACGACTGCAGATCTGGACTGGATGAATAAAAAGAGCCGCAGTAGTGTGGAAATGAGCAATCCGGATTCCAGACCTGAGATAGGAAACAAAGTAGAAGATATGAGCCAGTATGATACTGTATTTGTTGGATTCCCAATCTGGTGGTACGTAGCGCCGACGATCATCAATACATTCCTGGAAAGTTATGATTTTGCAGGAAAGAAGATTGCGACATTTGCAACTTCCGGTGGAAGCGGAATGGCATAAATCAAAAAGATTTTTATAATCTAAAATGTTTTGTAATATCTGATTGCAAGAAGAGCCCTCTCCAGTTATAATGAACATCAGGACTTCCGAAGGGAAGATGATTACAGGGGAAACTGGAGAGAGATTTTTTATGGATTATCAGCAGCTCATTACCTTTATTATGGAAATGATCGGAACGGTTGCATTTGCAGCGTCAGGTGCCATGGTAGCGGTGGACCGTGCTATGGATATTTTTGGTGTGATCGTACTGGGAGTTACGACCGCCGTAGGGGGCGGAGCACTTCGGGATGTGATCCTTGGAGTCGTACCGCCGGCAATGTTCCAGAATCCAGTCTATACACTGGCAGCAACGATCACATCGTGTGCAGTTTTTTTGATTTTGTACCTGAAAAAAGAACTTTTGCAGGGGCATAATCGGGAAACTTACGATAAGATCATGCTGGTCATGGATTCGATTGGTCTGGGAATTTTTACAGTAGTAGGAGTGAATACAGGAATTTCACATGGATATGTGGACTATATGTTCCTTCTTGTGTTTCTGGGAACGATTACCGGAGTTGGTGGTGGATTACTGAGGGATGTTATGGCAGGTGTACCACCGTATATTCTGGTGAAACATATCTATGCCTGTGCATCGATCGTTGGTGCAATCGTGTGTGTCGTGTTGTATCGGAATTTTGGTGCAGTTGTATCTATGGTCGGTGCTTCGGCAGTTGTAGTACTGATTCGCTATCTGGCTGCACATTATCACTGGAACCTTCCGAAACTGACAAGAAGTGAATAAAAGAAAAACGAATACAGAGCATATGAAAAACAGCCCTTCTCGAAATAGAGGAGAGCTGTTTTTTTGAGGAAATCAATATATAGGTTGATTACTGTCAGATATTATTCAAGAGGCTGCGTATCCTGCAGTGCCTGGAATCCTTCTTCACCGGTACGAATCTTAACAACATTTTCGATATCATATACGAAGACTTTTCCATCGCCATACTGACCGGTATGAAGTGTTTTCTTAGCTGTTTCGATAACGGTTCTTACCGGAACGAGGCTGACTACGATTTCAATCTTGATCTTCGGAAGGAGGTTCATATCCATTTCAACACCACGGTAGTAGGAGCGGGCACCCTTCTGTACACCACATCCCATAACGTTTGTGATCGTGATACCGGTAACACCGATCTCGTTCATTGCATGCATGAATTCTTCCAGCTTACTCTGACGGGTGATGATAACAACTTTTGTCAGTTTATGTACGCCTTCTTTTGGAAGTTCAGGAATAGTATCTGCAACTTCAGCAGGAGCAACATTTGCGGAAGTATTTGCAGAAGGAGTTACTTTTGTAACACCCATAGGAGTCGGAACAGTCATAGTGTCGTGAACAACGAATCCATCATAGGCACTTGTAAGACCATGTTCTTTGGCATCAAGACCTTCAATTTCTTCTTCAGCAGATACACGAAGACCAACAGTATGTTTGAGTGCCTGGAAAATAATTGTCATTGTTACTGCTACCCATGCGATGGTAATAAGCATACCGATGAGCTGGATACCAAATCCGTGGAAACCACCACCGACAAGAAGTCCTTTCCATTCTGTACCGGAACCGTCGGAGAAAAGACCAACTGCAAGAGTACCGAAGGCACCGTTTAAACCGTGTACGCCGACAGCACCAACCGGATCATCGACTTTGAGTACTTTATCAATAAATTCAATACCAAATACTACTACGAAACCAGAAATGATACCAATGATTGCTGCTGATGTAGGTGAAACTGTGTCACAGCCTGCTGTGATAGCTACCAGACCTGCAAGAGATCCGTTAAGAGACATGGAAACATCTGGTTTTTTATATCTCACCCATGTGATAATAAGAACAGTAACAGTAGCAACAGCTGCTGCAAGGTTTGTAGTTACGAAAATTTTACCTGCACTTACAATAGCATCACCTTCCATGCTGACAGTAGATGCACCATTAAATCCGAACCAGCAGAACCAGAGGATAAATACGCCTAAAGCACCAACGGTAAGGTTATGTCCAGGGATAGCTTTTGAAGTGCCGTCCTTAGAATATTTTCCGATACGAGGTCCAAGTATGAGAGCGCCTATGAAAGCTGCTACGCCACCGACCATATGAACCGCGCAGGAGCCTGCAAAATCATGAAATCCCATCTGGCTGATGAAACCGCCGCCCCAGATCCAATGTCCGGATACAGGGTATACGATCAGACTGATCAGAAAACTGTAGATACAGTAGGAAGAAAATTTGGTACGTTCAGCCATCGCACCAGACACGATTGTAGCAGAAGTTGCACAGAATACTGTCTGGAAAATCAGATAAGCCCAGAAAGGAACTCCATCCGGAAGCATTGCAGAGCCATAATTAGCTTCTGTTGCGATTCCTCCAATTTTGCCGAAGAAGCCATTTCCGGCACCAAACATGATTCCGAAGCCAACGATCCAGAATGTAGGAGTACCGATACAAAAGTCCATAAGGTTTTTCATAATGATGTTACCGGCATTTTTTGCTCTGGTAAAACCTGTTTCAACCATTGCAAAACCAGCCTGCATGAAGAAGACGAGTGCGGCACCCAGAAGCACCCATATTGTGTTTACTGATGAATAATCCATAATAGTTACCTCTCTTTCCCTAAAAAGTTAATAAACAACAGTTACGTTATTTTTGAATACAAAAAAACACGGGAATGAGAAAATCTCATTCTCCGCGCCTTTACGAATTCAATATATGTAAAACAGGGGATGTCGTATCGTGTGATTAATGGATGAGGAAATCGATAATGAATTATGAAGTAGTTCATGTTCATAATGACATCCCCTGATTTTACCGGTATAAAGTTTTTGTTACTACTGGCTTATCAGTCAGCAATAGAGAATAACAGTTTGCCATATGTCGGATATGGAAGGATAGAATCCGGAAGCAGAGCCTCAGCTGCGTCAGCGGAAACACGAACTTTTTCCATATCGGTAAGTACAACGCTCTGATAAAGTTTTGCACTCTTGAGAAGATCTTTGCCGACTTCATATTCTGCCATTGCAGTATCTTCTTTCAGTTTCTCAAGATCTGCGATCATGGTTTCTGAAAGTCCTGTCAGTTTTGTAAGAAGTGAAGCTTCGGCAGATACGGAGATATCTGGAACAACAGATTTTTTGAGGGAAGCCGTCTGAGCAAGTTTCTCCATATATGTAGTGATTGCCGGAAGCAGATCTTTCTGAATGATATCAACCATAGTGCTGGCTTCAATATGCAGTGTCTTTACATAGTTTTCAAGCTTGATCTCATAACGGGAATGAAGCTCTGCATGTGTAAAGATATGATGGCTTGTGAGAAGTTTTTCGTTCTTCTCATCTACGAAATGCGGAAGTGCATCCGGTGTGGATACCAGGTTGTAAAGTCCACGTTTTTCAGCTTCCTCAAGCCATTCGTCTGTATAACCGTTTCCATTGAAGATTACACGTTTGTGATTTTTAATGGTCTGTTTCAGTAATTCATGAACAGCGGATTCCATTTCTTCAGCAGGAACATCTTTCAGTTTCTCATAGAACTGACGCAGAGATTCTGCAACAGCAGTGTTGAGGATGATGTTTGGGTTTGCTACGGAAGAAGAAGAGCCAAGCATGCGGAATTCAAATTTATTTCCTGTAAATGCAAATGGTGAAGTACGGTTTCTGTCAGTATTATCCTTTACGAAATGAGGAAGCACTTTTGCACCGATATCCATCTGTACAGCACCGTGTCCAACGAAAAATTCATCGTTTTCAATTGCCTTGAGTACTTCAGTCAGCTCATCGCCAAGGAAGATGGAAACAACTGCTGGCGGAGCTTCGTTTGCACCAAGACGATGGTCGTTGCCTGCACTTGCAACAGAAATACGAAGAAGATCAGCATATTCGTCAACTGCTTTGATAACTGCTACAAGGAATACCAGGAACTGAGTATTCTCAGCCGGTGTTTTACCAGGATCAAGAAGGTTGACACCGGTATCTGTGCTCATGGACCAGTTGTTATGCTTACCACTTCCGTTGATGCCTTCAAATGGTTTTTCATGAAGGAGGCATACCATATTATGTTTGGTTGCGACTTTCTTCATGATCTCCATGGTCAGCTGGTTGTGGTCAACAGCTATGTTTGTGGTATCAAATACCGGAGCCAGCTCATGCTGTGCAGGAGCAACTTCGTTATGTTTTGTTTTGGCTGGAATACCAAGTTTCCAGAGCTCTTCATCAAGGTCATGCATATAAGCAGAAACACGCGGCTTCAGAGTTCCGAAATAGTGATCTTCCATTTCCTGTCCTTTAGGAGCTGGAGCACCGATAAGTGTACGTCCGCAGAAGATCAGGTCTTTTCTCTTATTATAGAGATCTTTGTCTACCAGGAAGTATTCCTGCTCAGGTCCCACAGTTGTATTGATGTGTTTGACTTCTGTGTTTCCAAGAAGGCGAAGCACTTTAACTGCTTCTTTATTTAATGTATCCATGGAACGAAGAAGAGGAGTTTTCTTATCCAGTGCTTCACCGCTGTAAGAACAGAATGCTGTCGGAATATAAAGTGTACGATCTTTAATGAAAGCAGGTGAAGTAGGATCCCATGCAGTATATCCTCTCGCTTCGAATGTGGCACGAAGACCACCGGACGGAAAACTGGAAGCATCAGGCTCGCCCTTGACCAGTTCTTTACCGGAGAAATCCATGATGATCTGACCGTCAACAGTAGGAGAAATGAAACTGTCATGTTTCTCTGCTGTGAAGTTGGTCATTGGCTGGAACCAGTGAGTATAATGAGTAGCGCCGTGTTCCAGTGCCCATTCTTTCATGGCAACAGCTACAGAGTTTGCAACATCAAGTTCA
>CAVBPN010000076.1:7714-28299 GCA_963597235.1 bacterium | reverse complement strand
AGTGAGTACCCCGCCGATCAGATCCAGAACGATCGAAAGTCCGGAACCCTTCCAGTAACCGATCGGAACAACTCTTCGTGTCTTCTCGATAGCAGCCGGATCACAGGTCAGATTTCCTTTCTCATCGTAACCACCCGGATAAGGAAGCTGTTCCCCGTTCTGTCTGCATACAGAAAGTTTTCCGTACGAATACTGTGCCATTGCAGTATCAACTACCACATGATTTCCATTCTGATCCGGAACTGCCAGTACAAACGGATTATTTCCAATCCTGCCATCAACCGCTCCCCAAGCCGGCATATTCGGACAGGTGTTTGTCCAGCAGATTCCGATACATCCCGCATCTGCTGCCTGCCATCCATAAGCGCCGCCACGCATCCAGTGATTGGTGTTTGACATTGCTACCATACCGATTCCATGCTCTTTTGCCAGTTCAACAGCTCTGTCCATTGCCATCTTCGCATTAAGATTTCCCATTCCAAGATGTCCATCCCAGCGCTCTACGGCACCAAAGTCGGCAATCTTTTCCGGTACTGCATCTACATCAATATATCCCTTATGAATATAATCAATCACTCTTGGAAAACGCTGATAACCATGAGAATATACTCCATCTAAAGAAGAATCGGCAAAATTCTTCGCCGATTCCTCTGCACGTTTCTCATCGAAACCATTTTTCACAAGAATGCTCTGTAACTTTTCTTTCATTTCTTCATAGAAAACCTGCATATCACATTCCTGCCTTTTTATTTAATTAGGAGATTTTTACCTTGCCGTTAACAATACTTATTGTATCTTAAACCAGTTCCATGTCAACCAGAACTTTATGGAGTTTTTCTTTCTCTTCCGGAGTCAGCTCACCGATCGGTGCCAGGCATTTTCCTACCGGAATTCCTTCCTGTACAAGTCCTTCTTTGATGACTGCCGGGAAAGTACCCATGCCGCAGGCGATACGGAGCGGAGCCAGTTTAAACTGTGCATCCAGAGATCCTTTAAGATCACCTTCCATATATTTATCATAGATATCAGCTGCGATACGTGGAGCTACGTTTGCACAGGATGCGATCGCACCTGTTGCGCCATAGCAGAGTGCTGCGTGGATCAGAGTATCCCTTCCCATCAGTACATGGAAGTTGTCATTGTCTCTTGTCAGACGGATGTACTCTGCTGCATTTGTCATATCACCGGTGCTGTCTTTTACTGCAACGATGTTGTCGATCTCAGCCAGTCTTGCAACGGTTGCCGGTGTGATGGTAACGTTTGTCTTTGGTTTATTGTTATAAAGAATGATCGGAAGTGAAGTGCTTTCTGCGATTTCTTTATAGTAAGCATACAGTTCATCCTGTGTCTGGGATACAAACATTGGTGTCAGTACGGAAACTGCATCTACGCCAACTTCTTCACAGATCTTGACAAGACGGATAACGCCTCTTGTGGTGATGTGGTTTGCACCGCCGTAAACCGGAACACGACCTCTTGTCTCATCTTTTACTGTTTCAAGAATTTTACGATATGTATCATCATCAAATGCATAAAACTCACCGGTTGTTCCAAGCGGGAACAGACCGTGTACACCGTTATCGATCAGATGATTTACCATCTGGCGCAGTACTGGATAATTTACTTCTCCGTCGTCAGTAAGCGGAGTAATGATTGGTGGAATAATACCTCTTGGCACGAATCCCATGATTTTGTCCTCCTTCTCTTTTCTAACTCAGATTATTTGTCTCTTTCTACAGAAACTTTTGAAGCTTTTTCATAGTATTTTACGATTGCGCTGTGATCATCTTTTTCGCATCCGTCAGCTTTGAGAGACTGCATGATCTCCATTAACTGTGCGGTCAGCGGAAGGGATGCATTTACTGCATGGGATGCATTCAGTGCATTATTCAGATCTTTGATGTGCAGTTCGATACGGAATCCCGGTTTAAAGTTATGATCCATCATCATCGGTGCTTTTGCATCAAGTACGGTAGATCCTGCAAGACCGCCACGGATTGCCTGATATACAAGCTCCGGATCTGTGCCGGCTTTTTTAGCCAGTGTCAGAGCTTCAGATACAGCTGCAATGTTGATTGCCACGATTACCTGGTTTGCAAGTTTTGCAACGTTACCGGAACCAAGTTCACCAACATATACAACAGATCCGGCCATTGTCATCAGAAGGTCATAATATTTGTCAAATGTTTCTTTTTTACCACCAACCATAACAGAAAGTGTTCCGTCGATTGCTTTTGGTTCTCCACCGGATACCGGCGCATCCATCAGTTCGATTCCTTTTTCTGCAAGTTCTGCACCGATCTTTTTGGATTCTACAGGATCGATGGAGCTCATGTCGATTACGACTGTTCCTGGTTTTGCAGTATCGGAAACACCATTTTCTCCAAGGCATACAGCACGTACATGTGGGGAGTTCGGAACCATTGTGATGATGGTGTCACATTCAGCAGCTACTTCCGCACTGCTGTTTGCAGCTTTTGCACCAGCCTCAACCAGTTCTGCTACTGCATCTTTATTGAAGTCAAATACTACGAGCTCATGTCCTGCTTTTACCAGGTTTTTGCTCATTGGTTTTCCCATAATTCCAAGTCCGATAAATCCTACTTTCATTTTAATATCTCCTTTTGTGATGTTATATTTATTATGTTGTTTTTATTTAGATAAAAAATTGTGCGATAAGTAATTCCAGTACGCCGACACCTGACATGATCATGGATACGGCTGTCTTGCATTGTACCTGATCTTTCAGTTCTGTCAGACCAAACATTCCGTTGAATACCCAGAATCCACTGTCGTTGAAGTAGGAGAAGGAAATTGCACCTACACAACAGGAGATGGACATAAGCAACGGGCTGATACTTAAAACACTCATAAGTGGTGCAGAAAGGGATGCTGCTGTTGTGATTGCAACGGTTGCAGATCCGAGAGCGATTCTCATAAGTGCTGCGATGATGAATGGGATCAGAACTGCCGGAAGTGCCCAGGATGTTACCATTTCACCAAGAGCAGTACCGATACCACTTACTTTTACAACGTTTCCAAGAGATCCGCCGGCACCTGTGATCAGCATGATGATACCTGTATCTTTGATGGCGTCATCCATCATTTTAAGGACGGCTTTGTTATCTTCCTTCGGAACAAGTCCGTAGATTGCAAGAAGTGTACCGATTCCAAGTGCTACGATCGGAGAACCAAGGAAATCAACTACGCTGTTGCTGACACCAACAAAACCAAGTACAGTTTTGAGAAGGATCAGGATGATCGGAATGAAAATCGGCGCTACAGATACCCAGAAGCCCGGGAGCTGTTTTGCATCCATCATTGCATTCAGTTCATCCATGGATTTGATGTATTCCTGTTTGAACTCTTTTCTGTCAAATCCGCCTTCGTCGTTCGGAACCTGATAGATTTTCTTTCCGATCCATTTTGTATAGAAAACTACTACGATCAGCATCGGGATGGAGATCAGTGCACCACCGATGATCATCTGTCCGACATCGACATTGAACATTCCGGCTGCGGTCAGCGGACCAGGTGTCGGAGGTACCAGACAGTGTGTCAGCTGAAGTCCGACTGCCAGTGAAAGTGCAAGACCGACTACGGATTTACCGGTTACTTTTGACATCGCCTTGCACAGAGGTGCAAAGATAACGATTTCAGAATCTGCAAATACCGGAATGGAAATGAACCATCCTGTGATTGCCAGTGCCCATTCTTCGTTCTTCTGGCCGATCAGCTTAATAAAGCTGTAAGCCATTTTTTCTGCGGCTCCGGATTTCTCCAGGATACCACCCATCATAACGCCAAGACCGATGATGATACCGGTACTCTTTAATGTGCTTCCAAAACCTTCCTGAATGGCAGTAATCAGACCAGTCTGTGTTGTGCCATCAGCGAGGGTAATATCTGAGATCGGCATTCCGCCGATAATTCCTGTGATCATGGCTGCGATCAGAAGTGCCATGAAGGAATGTACTTTTGTTTTCATTACCAGGACGATCATTACGATGATACCTAATGCCAGTCCTAATAACATTCTTGTTGATTCAGACATATCTTTTCCTCATACTCTTTCCATATATTCATATTCATTCACTAAAGTTTTTAATTTTTTAGGGGGAGGATCTGTTTCCAGACCCCCATCATATCTTTTTTCTTATCTTACGAGGCATGGACGTTTGTTATCAAATTTCCATCCTGGGATCAGATACTGCATGCCTTTTGCATCATCACGTGCTCCCAGACAGTTGTCCATGTAAAGTTTGTGTGCTTTAAGAACCTGTTCGCGGTCAACTTCGATACCAAGTCCGCCTTTCTTTGGAAGGTCGATGCATCCGTCAACGATTTCCATCGGCTGTTTTGTCAGACGTTCGCGTCCTTCCTGCCAGATCCAGTGAGTGTCGATTCCGTTCATCTTTCCAGGAATTGCTGCTGCACACTGTACAACCATTGCAAGGCTGACATCAAAGTGGTTATTGGAATGGCATCCCCACATCATACCGAAATCGTTGCACATCTGGCCAACTCGGACAGAACCGTTCATGGTCCAGAAATGTGGATCTGCAAGCGGGATATCTACGCTCTGCAGTGACAGGCAGTGATGCATCTGACGCCAGTCTGTGTTGATCATGTTTGTTGCTGTCGGCATTCCGGAGAGCTGTCTGAACTCTGCCATAACTTCACGTCCGGAGAATCCGTTTTCAGCACCGCATGGATCTTCACAGTAAGCCAGACATTCTTTCAGCTGAGGAGCGATCTCCAGTGCTTCTTTAAGGCTCCAGCATCCGTTCGGGTCAAGGTCAACTCTTGCATCCGGGAATTCTTTTTTGATTGCCTGAACTGCTTTCAGTTCTTCCTTCGGTGCAAGAACGTCGCCTTTGAGTTTAAAATCTACGAAACCGTATTTTTCATGAGTTGCTTTTGCAAGTGCAACGATTGCTTCCGGAGTAAGTGCCTCTTCATGACGAAGTCTGTACCAGTCACATTCTGCATCCGGTTCTTCTTCATATGGAAGATCTGTTTTCTTGCGGTCTCCGATGTAGAAGAGATAACTTAAGAACTGAACTCTTTCTCTCTGGATTCCGTCGCCCATCAGTGCAGCTGCCGGTACATTCAGGAATTTTCCGAGAAGGTCAAGGAGCGGAGCTTCGATTGCAGTTACTACATGTACGCCTGTACGAAGGTCGAATGTCTGTAATCCACGCACGTCATCTTTGATATTTTTATCCAGCCATTTACGTACTTTATTGAGTGTCTGTTTGTAGTCTGCGATGCTTGTTCCAAGTACCAGATCTTTCACCTGTTCAAGTGCATTTGTGATCTTCTCTCCTCCAGGAACTTCTCCAACACCTTCCACACCGTTTGAATCTGTCAGGATGACGATGTTTCTTGTGAAGTAAGGTGCATGTGCTCCGGAAAGGTTTAATTCCATACAGTCATGTCCGGCTACCGGAAAAACTTCCATTTTTTCTACAACAGGTATCATTTTTCTTCCTCCTAAAATATTTGAAATCATTGCGGCCTCAATGTTTTTCTTTGTTTGTTTTGTATGTATCTCATTATATACAATCTTCTTTTTTGTTCAATTCGCAGAATGCCCAAGAAAGAATCGTCATTTTTTATACATGGATGAATCTTGCATTTTTTGAAACATTATAGTTTCATTTCAGTTGCATTCTATTTCACTTTTTTCATTTTTTGTGGTTTTTCTTCGGATTTCATAAAAAGCAAATGAAAATATTTCTTCTTAAAGATAAAATTCGGCTCTTGATTGATATTTTTTTAACTATAACAACAAAAAGGAAACACCAGCACTCGAAATCGAAGTACTGGTGTCTCTTTTCATATGTGTGTGGAGGTATAAATAAAGCTTTGATATCAGGTAATAGGAGCAGGATTAAAGATACACAGATCGTTGTGGAGTTTGTATTTCTCGGCAAAGGACTGATCCTTTCCGCTTGCCACTGCGATGATCTTATTAAACAACTGTGTACCGATCTCCTGGATCGTAGCTTCGCCGGTTGCGATCGGACCTGCATTGACATCGATCAGATCCTGCCACATGGCTTTCATTTCATTTCGTGAACAGACTTTGATGACCGGAGCTGCTGCCAGTCCGTATGGTGTTCCACGTCCTGTCATAAATACCTGCAGGGTAATTCCGGAAGCCAGCTGACATGGGCCACAGACAATATCACTTGCCGGTGTTGCTGCATAGATCAGACCATGTTTGCTTGGTTTCTCTGCCGGTGAAAGGACTTCCACGATCGGTGAAGTTCCGGATTTTGCAATGGAACCCATCGCTTTTTCTACGATATTGCAAAGGCCACCCTTTTTATTTCCAGGTGTCGGGTTTGCACTTCTGTCTACGTTTCCTTCTGCAAGATAATGATCATACCAGCGCATCTCTGCTGCAAGCTTATCTCTTACTTCTGCACTGACACAGCGCTCTGCCAGATAATGTACTCCGTCACGGACTTCTGTTACTTCGGAGAACATAACGGTTGCACCGCCTTTTACCAGCATATCTGCTGCATATCCTGCGGACGGGTTTGCGGTTACGCCGGAGAAAGCATCACTTCCACCGCACTGCATACCGATGCAGAGTTTTGAAAGAGGTAAGGTCTCACGTTTTCTCTGATTCAGGATTGCAAGTTTTTTATCTGCCATTTCCATGAGGGCATCGATCATGGCATCGAAGCCTTTCTTTTCCTGAAGAATGATCACGTTGTCCGGGGTGATATCTGCTTCATCAAGAAGCATCTGGACTGTAAATTTTTCGCATCCAAGTCCGACTACCATCAGCTGACCACCGAAGTTCGGATGTTTTGCAAGGTTGCGCAGTGCACGGATCGGAACTTTTGCTTCCGGTGCATTGATTGCTACGCCACAGCCGTATGCGTGATTGATCGGAACAATGTCGTCTACGTTCGGATATTTTGGAAGCAGTTCTTCTTTCATTTTTTTGACTGCGACATTCAAAACACCGGTTACGCACTGTACGGTCGTGCTGATTCCAAGGATGTTTCTGGTTCCTGCGTATCCGCCATCCGGATTTGCATATCCTTCGAAGGTTGTGACCGGCGGTTCCGGCAGATCTGTGACGATGTTTTTACCGAATTCCATGTTATCTACAGACGGCGGAGTCGGAAGTTCGAGCATGAATTCGTTGATCCAGTCGCCGCGTTTGATCGGGTTCATGGCATATCCGAGGATGACACCATAGCGGATGACCGGGCTTCCTTTCGGGATGGCAGCAAGTGCCACTTTGTGTGCCTGTGGGATGTCCTGGTTGATGTGGATACCTTCCACTTCAGATCCCGCACTCAGAGACTGAACAGCGATGGCTACGTTGTCTGACTGATTCACTTTTACTAAGAGTGACATTTGGGATTCCTCCTTTGCTTTGTTGAGGTTATTATAACGCAGGGAGGTGTATAAGTAAAATTCATTGTAATTAGAGTTCTCTTATTTTTTTTAAGAAAAGAGTTGAAATTTTGAAAGAACGGGGGGTACAATGGGGATAAGAAACTGCCTATAATACTACGAAGATTCATGTATAAAATTGTGACTGTGAACGGCTTCGTCGCCTGTAATTTCTAAGTCCTATTTTTCGTGCTAAAAACATTCAGAAAAATCATGAACTCGCCTTCGGCTCAAACAGCATGATTTTATCTGAATAACACACGCAAAATAAAACCAAGAAATTTCAAGGCTCCTGCAGATGTTCACGACCACAATTCCATACATATCTCTTCTGGCTTTTGATAATTCTAATTTACGCTACTATAAAACAGCGACTATGATAGATATACAGACAGTAAACATCTGCAGGTGTTTTAGAATCTCTTAGTTATGTACAGGCAGTTTTATGAAGAAAAAATGCACTGTCTGAGCCATCGGCGAGTTTGCATTTTTTCTGAATGTCTTTTACTGACTGTAGATATCTTAGAGATTCTTAACTCCGAAGCCGTTTACTGCTCGTATATCTATCATACTCGCATTATAAATAAAAAATTTTTTTTCATTTTCCCGCACCCAATCTTAATAACTGGAGGTTTTTCTATGGATTTACGTCAAATACAATATATCGTAGCAATCGCGGAAGAAAACAACATCACGCGTGCCGCAGAAAAGCTTTATATCACGCAGTCTGCGCTAAATCAGCAGCTTCTGAAACTGGAGAAGGAGCTTGGCGTTCCGCTCTTCCATCGCTCGCGGACGGACTGGCATCCTACGGAAGCCGGGGAGATTTATCTGAAAGCTGCGCGTGAAATGCTGCTGCTCAAAAAGGATACTTATCACAGGATTCATGATCTTGCAAAGATTCAGCAGGGGGAACTTTCCGTCGGTTTTACCCCGGGGCGTGGCATCGCCATGTTTTCGCATGTGTATCCGAAATTTCACCGGCAGCATCCGAATATTCAGGTCACACCACGGGAGCTGAGTGTGCAGAAACAACAGGAACTTCTTGTTTCCGGTGACCTGGACCTCGGATTTGTCACCCTCATGCCTTCTCAACAGAAAAGCGCACTGAATTATATTCCCCTGACCACGGAAGAGATTCTTGCAGCGGTTCCTGCCCGCCACCCGGTCATTACTGATGCGGAAGGCAGCTGGAAGGACGCAGTCAAAATCTCCGATGAGCAAATTCCAGTGCTTGATCTCTTTTCGCTCCGTGAAGAGCCTTTTGTGCTTACCTATAAAGAATCTACGCTTCGGGAACTGACGGATCATATTTTGAGGCAGCCGGTTTTAAACCACATGTCCTGTTTGAAACTTCCAGCAATGCCACGATCGTAACCATGGTCGAGGCAGAAATGTGCTGCGGACTGGTTCCGTCCTTCTACGCCCGCGGACTTAAAGACAATATCCGATTTCTTTCACTGCCCGACAGACCGTCCTGGAATATCATGGCCTGCCACCATAAAAAACGTTATGTAAGCAAAGCAGCCAGAGATTTCATATCCCTGGCTGAAGAATTCTGGAATGATTATTAACTTTTTACAGACAGTACATTTTGCTCTTTAATTATGTTATAATAAGGTTGCTGCCGCCCCTCCAGCAGAAAGGAGGTGTGTCTCTTGGATGATTTTTTCACCACACTTCTTGTCTCCGTGTTAGCAAATGTGATTAGCTATTACATATGCAAATGGCTGAGCGGTAGACGATAGGTAGCAACAGCCTAAACGGAATAGCTCACCGTAACGAGCAAGAAAACCCCCAGAGCTGCAACTCTGGGGGTTTTCGTTTTGCCTCTTGGAATTTCACCACATTCCTTAGCTGTTATTTATTATATGTCTTTCTCTGGTAAAAGTCAACTTTCTTTTTCCATATACACGATCATCGCGGCGGCGGCTTTCTTTGCCTCTTCGACGGCATGTACGACCGTCTTGGAGCCGTGTACGACATCGCCTGCCGCGAAGACACCTTCTCTTGTTGTCATTTCGTTTTCGTCTACGATGAGAAGCCCTTTGTCGGAACCTTCCAGTCCCACAGTTGTACGAATCAGGCGGTTTCTCGGTCCCTGGCTGATAGCGATGATCGTAGAATCTGCCTCGACCTGCTCCTCTCCTTCTTCGTATCCGATAACTTTCTGATTCTCATCAATGATCGACGTCTTGAATACCGGACCGGTTTCTGTAATACGCTCGATGGCTTTTCCGAAAACAAACTGTGCCCCGTCCAGTTCTGCATATGCCATCTCATGGGAATTAGCCGCCACATGCGTTCCACGTGCATACAGCGTCACCTGCAGGGCTCCGTTTCGAAGCGCGGTTCTCGCAACATCCATTGCCGCATTTCCCATACCAATGATGGCCACTTTTTCGCCCAGATTATAGGCCGACGGATTTTCCAGATAGTCAATTCCAAAATGCACATTTGCAAGGCATTCTCCCGGAATACCAAGATTTCTCGCTTTCCATACACCTGTTCCGACAAACACACTCGCATAGCCATCACGGAAAAGGTCATCGATCGTCAGAACCGTTCCAATCGCCGTATGCGGACGGATGCGGATTTCCATCGCAAGAATCTGTTTTTCCAGACGGTCCAGGATGGATTTCGGCAGACGGAATTCAGGAATTCCATAACGGGTGATGCCGCCAATCTTATCCTGCTGCTCGAAGATCGTTACTTTATATCCATGCTGTGCAAGAATAATCGCTACCGTCAGACCGGCCGGACCAGCTCCGATCACAGCTACCGGTTTCTTTTTTTCTTCCGGAACCTGAATCTTCATACGGTCCAGGTACGTATCAGATATATAATTCTCGATGCTGGAAAAATGTACCGGATTTCCTTTTTTACCCAGTACACAATGTCCTGCACACTGCTGTTCATGGTCACAGACGATCGAACAGATCACGGACATCGGATTATTCTGAAACAGTTCTTTTCCTGCATCCATCACCTGATGCTCTTTAAACATCTGAATAATATGTGGAATCGGTGTATGCACCGGACAACCTTCCATACATCTTGGTTTCTTACAGTTCAGGCAGCGATTTGCCTCATCTATAATATGGATTGCCATAATGGTTCCTCCTTAAGTCAGATCATATTTATTGATCACACCGTATTTCTTCATATGCCTCCACAACGTCGTCGTACTGATTCCCAGTTCTTTCGCCACTGCAGAACGATTTCCATGATACTTTTCCAAAAGCTCCGTGAGCTTTGCGGCTTCCGGATGCTGATAGATCACAGTCGTGCCATCCTCCCGTTTATGTTCCTGCGCCGGATACAGATCATCCAGCAAAAACTGTACAAAATCACTGGTAATCGTCTTTTTCGGGGTCGTCAGCATCATTCGCTCGCAGAAAGTCTCCAGCTGAATTTCATTTCCGGGCCACGGATAAGCAAGCATTGTCTCCATCGCATCTTCTGCAATGCGAGGAAACTTCGCGTAACGTCTCGTAAATTTTGTACGGTTCTCTTCTACGATCATCCGAATATCTTCCTGTCGCTTACGAAGCGGAGGAATCTCCACGACCAGCCCATTCAGCAGATAGTACAAATCTTCCCTGAAAGTTCCTGCCTGCACACACTTATAAAGATCTTCTGTGGTCGTTGCAATAATGCGGTTATCCAGAGTCTGGCTCCGTTCCAGATCGTTCTGGATCAACGAATCGTAACGGACCGCACGATACAGACGATACTGGCACACCGGAGAAAGTTTCTCGATCTCAGAGATCAGAATCGTTCCCAGATCGCCGATTGCCAGGGCTCCTTTTTTCTGGCTCTCATCTTCTGCATTCGGATTTCCGAAAATACGGTCGATCTGCATCTGCTCTGTCATACCGCTGCAGTTAATGGTCACAAACGGCCCCGCCTTATAGGAACTGTTATTATGAATACACTGTGCAAGAATTTCCTTTTCTGTGCCTTCTTCTCCGACAATCAGTACCGGCCTTCTCGAAAGCGCGTACATCTTTGAAAGCTCTACACAGTATTCCATCTCTTTACTGTTGATACGCAGAGCCGAAAAGTGTGCATGTGCTACATACCCTTTCAGATAATGTGAATGCAGTTCTTCTGTATTTATATTTTTGCGTACAGATGTGTTTCGATAAACAGAGATGATTGCTCCACGGATACGATTTTCATACTGGATCGGTGCTGCTGTAAGCATCATCGGCATTCCCTGAACATAAACCGAAGTCATAAAAGCATCTCGTCTTCCGTCCAGTACCTCATCAATATATCGTGTCTCCAGTTCCGGCAGTACTTTTTCCAGTGCAGTGCCCTGAAGCTCTTCCGCTTTTTTACGGAAGAGATCTTCTCCGGCCTTATTGATAATACGAATCTGTTTCTGTTCATTAATCTCAAGAATTCCATTGTAAGTGTTATCCAGTACGGTCTCAAACTGTGCAATATAGTTTTTCTCAGCTTCCGCAGTCCGGATCATCTTTTTTGCAACAGTTATTGCTGAACGGATGGACTCTTCCGTAGAATCAATAAACTGCCCCGGAAAACCTTTCTGTGCCGCCAGTGCATTGACCGTATCACCACCCATCAGGATATCCGCGTTTTCCCTGATCGCAAGGTCCACTTTTTCTGCTGCCTGTTCAATTGCCGTAATATTATAGAATTTCAACTCTACATCAAACAGCTCATCTGCATATGTCATATCACTGAACATATTTCGAAATCCGATCAGCGCAATACGCGGATGTTTCTTCTCCGGCACTTTTTTCTTTGCACTGGTGATCATCAGTCCGATCTCCTGACCGGTCAGCGTCAGCTCTGCAACAGGAATATTCGTGTACTGCCGGATAAATGCTGCCTGAACACCTCGTGCAAGAATTACTTCTGCGCCAAGCTCTACCGCCTGACGTGCCTCATAAACAGAATCTGATGTTTTGATTACTTTCAGGATATCAATGTCCAGACCGTCTTCCTCGATCACACGTTTTGCCTGTTCCAGCATATATTCTTTTGGAAGCAGAATCGCTATTTTTGACATAAAAAGTCCTCCTTGGTATATAGCAAAACAAGCCCCGGCAGGCTCATGGCAACCTGTCGAGGCTTCGTGGTTAGCAAAAGTCTGACCCTATTATATAATAAATATTAGTCTCTTGTAACGGTTACGTTAGACATTTTTTCGTAGAATTTTACAATGCTGGAGTGGTCTTCTTTTTCAAGTCCGTCTGCTTTAAGGGACTGCATGATCTCCATCAGTTCTCCTGTAAGAGGAAGGGCTGCGCTCACTGCATGACCTGCATTCAGAGCATTGTTCAGGTCTTTGATATGCAGTTCGATACGGAATCCCGGTTTAAAGTTTCTGTCCATCATCATCGGAGCTTTTGCATCCAGTACAGTGGATCCTGCAAGACCGCCGCGGATTGCCTGATATACAAGTTCCGGATCAGTTCCGGCTTTCTTAGCCAGAGTAAGAGCTTCTGATACAGCAGCGATATTAACTGCTACAATGATCTGGTTTGCAAGTTTTGCAACGTTACCGGAACCAATCGGTCCGACATATACTACAGAACCCGCCATAGCCATCATCAGGTCATAGTATTTGTCAAATGTTTCTTTTTTACCACCAACCATGACAGAAATGGTTCCGTCGATTGCTTTTGGTTCTCCACCGGATACCGGTGCATCCAGCATATCTACACCTTTCTTTGCAAGTTCTGCTGAGATTGCCTTACTTTCGGTAGGATCGATAGAACTCATATCGATCAGAACGCTTCCTTCTTTTGCACCTTCGATGATTCCACCTTTACCAAGTGCAACGTCTCTTACCTGTGGGGAATTTGGAAGCATGGTGATGATTACATCTGCTTCCTCTGCAACTTCACGTCCACATGTTACAGTTTTTGCACCAAGTGTTTCCATTTCTTTCAGAGTTTCTTTATTATGCGTGGTAACAACCATTTCATAACCTGCTTTCATCAGGTTTTTGCACATCGGTTTACCCATGATTCCAAGTCCAATAAATCCAACCTTCATCGTTATTTCCTCCTGATTCTTCTGCAAATATAGTTTATATGTTTTAATCGGTTACTGTTCCCAGCACCTTTAACTGCCCTTATTGTAGCTGAGTTTGGAGGAAAATTCTATTGACAAAAGGATCAAAAATGAAAGGTTTTTTTATATGTTTATAAAAATGTTGCAGAAAATGAAATGATTATTTCACATGATGTAACATTTCACTTCCTGCAACATTTATTTCTTCTCAAAATCAAAAAAACCTAAATAACTCAAGCCATAGTTTATCTGTAAGTGATTCAAACAGCGGATTCTGAAAGCATCCGACGTAGCTTCTGTAGTTCTTTTTCCTGCTGTTCCAATTGCTTACCTTGCTGTTCTAGTTGTTTATCCTTTATTTCCAACTGTTCTTTCTGCTTATCCAGTTGCTCCTTCTGGCTGTCTATCTCCTCCTGCATCTGATCCACCATGTATCTTACCGTATTCTGGTCAAGGATTTTCAACTCTTCTGAATACATGCCCATCACCTTCTCCACGTTCTGACATATGCTATATACATGCTCATACATTGCCTTAAACTCCGGATACTTGTTAGACAGTTCCAGGATCACCTCCGGTGAATCCATGCTCAGGAATGCCAGCCATGCATCCAGTTTATTACTTATACCTTTATTGTCCATACTTTTTCTAAATATGTCAAGTGGAATAAAAATATAATTCTGAAGCAGATTTAATTTCAATCCTGTATCTGATTTCTGCTCGAAAACATGCCTGTAAATATCTTTAAATTTATGAAATTCCCCCTGGCTTTTGTCAATCAAAACGATCGTATACACGCCTTTTACATCCTTGTACGTAAATTCATTTTTTCTTTTGCTTCGCACACTTTTATATTGCCTGAGCAGCAGATCAGAGGAATAACATGCACATCTCTCACCCGGAAAGGCATAGCCTATTTTCTGCACTTCCACATTGCAGTAAGAACCATCCTCAAATCTTACCAGAATATCCATCATAAGCAGCGACTGCTCATCTGCGAGCCTCGTGCTGTCCCCCGGCAGCACCTCGACGATCTTTACTTTTTTATGCAAAAGGACACTCAAAAAATCTTCCAGCCGCTCCGGCACCGTTTCCGGATTCATAATTTCCTTAAAGAAAGAATCATACAGCATCTTCACACCTTTGACTCCTGTGCAAAAATCCAGAAACTCCTCTCGCCGCTCTTCCCTCCAGCTATAAAATTCTTCTGTTAATTTTACATTTCGCTCGATTTCCCGGAGGATTTCTTCTTTCGTACGTAACATTGGAAAATATTGTTTCAGTTTATTGTTCATCAAACGACTCCTTACCAAAATAGAAACAGTTTTCATGGAATAGTGCTTCCGAACAGAAGCAAATGAAATTTATTAGAAATATCTTATAAGATGTTTTTAGATTAGCACATTTTGTTCATGGATTCAAGAAGAATTATTCGACAAATTTCAGGAGGACTGCCCCTGACCCCGTCTATTCGCATCGACATGCAAAAAGATCGTCAGGTGACTTAAAGCCAGTCCCCTGACAACCCCTCGGCTCAAAAGCACAAGCTTCTTTTTATTCATCAAGTATGAAATGTGTAGAAAAAAATAGCAGAATCCTTCTTCTGTCTCATGGAGAAGATATTCCGCTATTCGCTCATTCTATCGGTTAGAATGATTACTTTTGTATATTTAGATTTCTAATTTATGTTTTTCAGCATGACCAAAACTTCAAGAGATATTACGTACATTTCAACCACTTAATACATTTCTCTTTCTTTTAGCGTGACCACGTAACTTCTTGTACTCTCTATACTTTTCAGCGTGGCCAAAAAGGGGGAGTCTGAGGGGGACATTCGGCCTTCGCAACTGTGAGATTGTCCCCCTCAGGGTTTTCTTATTTGCCCAAATTATTGGCGGGCAGCCGGGCAGTTCCCGGCTTCAGTGAACAAAAATCCTCTCCTTGACACTCTCCACATCCGACGCCTCGGTCAGCTCCCTGAAGCTCTGTGGATCTGCATCTGCATCAAACTGTCCGATAACCTGCATCAGATCATCGCAGCTGTACGCATTTTCGTAAATGCCTGTCGCATATCCATACAGTTCAATATATTCTTCTTCAGATTTCGCAGTCCAGAGGTTCTGGTACAGGCATACTGCCTCGCCATTTTCCTCAACTGCCTCCGGTGTTCCGGTGATTGCATTGTAGATCATTGCGAATGCCGAGCCTGCCATGGAAGCATATTTACCACGTACATAGTCGATCGGTGCATTTCCAAATGCATCTTTCTCTTTGAAAATTTCAAAGTTCTGCTCAGAAAAACTGTCGATTGCGCCAACCATGATGTTGCTGTCCTGTTCTTTTTCCTTAGCTGAAATTCTGTCCAGATAAGTAGATACATGGAATGCGCTCATAACGGTATCGCAGTCGCCTGCTGCAAATGCAGCCTCCAGATTGTCAAGTCCTGCTCCGTCCATCTCGGTATAACCCGGGCAGATCGTAACGTGTAAGTTTCCGTCTTTGTCTGTAAGTTCAGTCAGTTCATCTGTCGCAGAAAGTTCCTCTGCATCTTTATCAAGCACAAGACCGGCTTTCTCTTCCAGTGTATTCAGCATTCCCAGGGTTCTTACCTGATGAAGTCTGTTTCCGGAAGATGCCCCACCGGACATGATCACGATATTTCTGGCATCTTTATCCAGGAAAAACTCTGTCATATCGCAGCCTGCCTGGTAAACGGTCTCAAGATCCGGTCCGACACTTCCCATATACCACGGGCTGTCTTTGATCACGTCATAATTTTCATCACTTACTGTATTGGAACCCAGCGCGTAATAAATTTCTTCCTCTTCACACGTTTTGATGACATCTTCAAGACCGTCTGCATATCCACAGAAAGAGATGATTCCCTCTGCGCCTTCTGCTTTGGCTTCTTCAATAAATGCCTTTTCCTCTTCGGAATCTGTAACTTTTCCTGAGAAAATAAATTTCACCGAAAAACCTTCTTCAATATAATCACGGTAATAATCCGAGAACATTTCCATCTCTGCAGAATCCGGATCATATACAACTACACCGATTGTATGAACATCTCCGTCTGAGTAGTCCCAGGCATCGGCCCACACAGTACTCTGAGTTCCGACAATAAGTACCGCACTCAGCATCAGACTGAGTATTCTTCTCTTCATCTACTTGTCTCCTTCTGTTTGCTTCTTCATATTTTCCACATAAAAGCAGGCAACTTCGTGTCCCGGTGCAATTTCTTTAAGCTCCGGCATTTCTTTCTCACACTGTTCTGTACAATGTTCACAGCGGTTCTGGAACGGGCATCCTTTCGGCACATCCAGTGGACTTGGTGCCTCGCTCTCGATACTTTCAATCTTTTTGGATGGATCCATATGGACTGAGAACTGTGCTCCAACCAGTGCTTTTGTGTACGGATGTACTGCATGGTCGGAAACATCTTCGCCCGGAATCGTCTCCACAATGTGTCCCAGATACATAACTGCGATCTGATGTGCAAAAGAACGGATCAGTGCCAGGTCATGGCAGATAAAGATCATACAGATGTTCTTTTCTTTCTGAAGGCGCACCAGAAGTTCAATAACAGACTCCTGTACGGAAACGTCCAGTGCAGAAGTTGCCTCATCGCAGACCAGAATCTCCGGCTCCAGAGAAAGGGCTCTTGCGATACTGATTCTCTGACGCTGTCCACCACTCATGTTATGAGGATAGCGGTCTACAAACTCTTCCGGAAGTTCAACCATACGGAGGAGTTCTCTGGCCTTTGCATCTCTTTCATTTCTTTTGATCTTTTTGTAATTCATCAGAGGTTCTGTCAGAATGTCCCCAATCTTCATCTTCGGATTAAAAGATGCCTGTGGGTCCTGGAAAACCATCTGCAGGTTCTGACGGTTTTTCCAGGTTTCTTTCTTTGAAAGTCCTGTGATGTTTTTGCCATGGTAAAGGATTTCACCACTTGTCGGCTGATCCAGAGAGATCACCATACGGACAAAAGTAGATTTGCCGCAGCCACTCTCTCCTACGATTCCAAGAGTTTTGCCTTTGTACATGGTCAGGTTGATATCATTGCAGGCAGTTAAAGTTCTGCCACGGGAAGCAGGGAACTGTTTTACAATATGCTTTGCCTGCATGACGATCTCATGATTTTCAGACATATCGTTTTCCCTCCATTTCCGGAACTGCTTTCAGAAGTTTCTTTGTATAATCACTGGTCGGGTTATTTAAGACTTCTTCTCTGGTTCCGTGGTCTACAACCTTTCCGTTATGCATAACGATCAGCTGGTCTGCCATATAAGCTGCCACACCGATGTTGTGTGTTACAATAATGATTCCTGTTCCGAAATCATCACGGAGTTCCATCATCTGACGAACGATCTGTGCCTGTGTTGTTACGTCCAGTGCACTGGTCGGCTCATCTGCCAGAAGGAGTTCCGGGTTAAAAGTCATTGCCATGGCGATTCCAACACGCTGACGCATACCACCGGACAACTGATATGGATAGCTGTTCATGATATTTTCTGCATCCGGAAGACGCATTTTTGTAAGCATGGTAACAGCTTTGTCCCAGGCTTCTTTCTTCGATATTGACTCATGTGTGCGAATATATTCTACATATTGGCTGCCGATCTTACGAATCGGATTCAGGGTTCCTCCACAGTCCTGAAAGATCATGGATATTTTACTGCCACGGATCTTTCTCCAGTCGTTTTTGGAGTTTTTCAGAAGGGATTCCCCGTGAAAGAGGATGTCACCACTGGTAACACGTCCTGCCCCGGCAAGTGCGCCGAGGACAGCACGGATCACGGTAGTCTTTCCACTTCCACTCTCTCCTACAACACTGATGATCTCGCCCTTTTTCATGGAAAGGTTGAAATGCTCGATTGTAGGCGCCTGATTACCATACTGTACAGCCAGATCTTTAATTTCCAGCATTCTTACAGACTCCTTTATTACTCAGACATCTTCATGTCAGCAGTTACCCAGTAGTAATCCATCGGATACATTACAAGTCCTTCTACACTTGCTTTGGAGATAAGGAATGTGTTTTCATATCCGAAGAATACGGTTGCTGCATCATCCATGATCGCCTGCTGAATCTTCACGATCAGTTCTTTTCTTGCATCTGTGTCAATTGTTTCTGCCAGTTCATCCAGCCATTTGTCCACGTCTTCGTTTGCATATCCTGCCGTGTTATTTGCAGATGTGCTGTACCAGTTCTCACGAAGGTAGTTTTCCGGATCACCTGTGTTTGCAACAAGTACGTTCCAGATCAGGAGGTCATACTGAGAAGAATCACGGCGGTCAAGAAGTGTCTCGTAAGATACACAGTCAAGTTTGATGTTGATTCCGATCTCTTTAAGACTTGCCTGAGCTGCCTGCGCATATACACCAAGTTCTGCACGGCTGTCATAGTATACGAAAGTAAGTTCTACCTGGTTTCCGTCCGGGTCTTCTACATATCCGTCGCCATCTACATCTTTGTATCCTGCATCTTCAAGAACTTTCTTTGCTCCATCCGGATCATAAGAGTTTTCATCGTTCAGATCATCATAACCATAGTCCAGTGTCGGAGGTACCGGTGCTTTTCCTGGTGTTGCGCCGCCCTCGAGAAGTACACTTGTATAAGTTTCTTTATCAAGTCCACGAAGAACTGCCTGACGAAGTGCCAGATCACCAAGTGCTCCGTTCTGGTTCATGAATGCATAAGTAGAACGAAGGGATTCCAGAGACTGTATATTATAGTTGTCGTTTCCTTCATACTCAAAAACGTTCTCTGTCTTTAAGTTGTATGCAACATCGATCTCACCGGACTGAAGAGCCATGGAACGTGTTGTCTGGTCACTGATGATACGAAGAGTTACGCTGTCGTTCGGAACATCGCCATCCCAGTAGTATTCGTTGCGTACAACAACTGTGTCGCCTGATGGGTCAAAGGACTGGAAAGCATACGGTCCTGTACAAACCGGTCCTTCCATTGCAATGTTGGAATTATCAATACTTGTATCCATGATCAGGAACAGCGGGTCTGCCAGACATCCTGCCATGTTTGCATTTGCTCTCTTCAGGTTGAAGATGATGTCCTGTCCGTCAACCTCAATGCTGTCAATGTCAAAGAACTCCGGTACACGGTTTGACATTTCGATGGTACGCTCCAGAGATGCTTTTACAAGCTCCGGTGTCATATCGTTGCCATTAGAAAATTTAACGCCCTCACGAATCGTAAATGTCCATGTTTTTCCATCTTCACTGTTAGTCCACTCTGTTGCAAGACATGGTACCATGTTTCCTTCTTCATCAAATTTGGTAAGTCCCTGTCCAACGCCATAACGGGAGATAACCCAGCTGAAATACTGCTCTGTCGGCTCCAGTGTATCAGCAAAGCTTGTTACACCGATCGTCATTGTTCCTGCTGCAAATACGGATGTTGGAACGAGAGCCATTGTCATAAGACCTGCAAGTGCTGCTGCACAGACTTTTTTTGCGATTCTGTTTTTCATATATTTTTCTCCTTTTACTCCTGTCTCGGGTCCAGAATATCACGGATACTGTCACCAAGCATATTGAAAATAATTACTACGATTACGATGGCGATGCCCGGTGCGATCATAAGCCACGGTGCTTTTGCCATATAAGTTCTTCCTTCATTCAGCATCAGTCCCCATTCCGGTGTCGGTGCTACTGCTCCGAATCCCAGGAAAGAAAGAGATGCAAGTTCAAGCATCATGGTTCCCATATCTGCCGCAGCTGTTACGGTCATAATTGTCAGCATATTCGGAAGGATATGTTTCCATAAGATTTTTAATGTACTTGTGCCGTTTACAATGGCAGCTTCCACATACAGATTACGTTTTACTTTCAAAACCATACTTCTTGCCAGACGTGCGTATTTTGTCCAGCTTACCGCTGTGATCGCGATAACTCCGTTCCGAAGACTTGGTCCGAGCATACCTGCGATTGCGATTGCAAGGATCATTCCAGGGAAAGAGATCATCATATCTGCGATTCGCATGATCACCTGATCGATCCAGCCACCAAAATATCCGGCAACAATTCCGAGGATCGTTCCTACAACAAAAATTGTTGCTACAAGGATCAGAGTAGACACC
>CAVBPN010000076.1:0-7704 GCA_963597235.1 bacterium | reverse complement strand
CGGATATTCCGCACATGGAGCTTTGAGCGAATCTAACATCACCGCTTCCAGCGGATCTTTCGGTGCGATCCACGGGGCAAAAATCGCTGTACCTACAACGGCAAGAGCCAGAATAAAGAATAAGGTAAACTGTTTGTGAGCTAGGAAAAAATTCTGTTTCTTCAATTTACTTAACCTCCTTTATTCTTGGGTCCAGATAAGTATAGGACAGATCAACGATGATATTGATGATCATGTACATGATCGCGATCATAAGCACATATGCCTGTACCATCGGATAGTCACGACAGGCGATTGCCTTGATCGCCATGCTTCCCATTCCAGGCCAGTTGTAGATGATCTCAACAACAGCGGTTCCTCCAAGCAGAGATCCGAGTGAAAGACCAAGAAGTGTTACAATAGGAAGCATTGCGTTTGGAAGTACGTGTTTCCAGAGGATCGCGCTTTCTTTGATACCTCTCATTCTTGCTCCGATCACGTAGTCCTGTCTCAGTTCCTCAAGGACTGCATTTCGCACCTGTCTGGTGTACTTCGCGGACATGGAAAGCGCCAGTGTCACGGACGGCAGGATCATTGCCTTAAAATCGGTTGTTCCTCCTGCTACGTTGATCCAGCGAAGCTGTACTCCAAAGATGCTCAGAAGAATCAATCCAATCCAGAAACTTGGGATAGATACTCCGAAAAAGGTAATTCCGCGGATCAGGTAATCCGGCCATTTGTTCTGATATACTGCGGACAGGATTCCGCATGGTATAGAGAACAGGATCATCAGAAGAAGTGCAAACAGCGACATCTGAAGTGTCGGCCAGAAACATTTCATCAGTTTCTCAGTTACAGGAACTTTAAATGCATAAGAAGTTCCCATGTCTCCGGTAAGTACTCCTTTTACCCAGGAGCCATACTGTACCAGGAACGGTTGGTCAAGGCCCAGTTCATGTCTCGTCTGCTCCAGAAGTTCCGGTGTCGGCAGGTTACCACACTCTGTCAGCATGATTTCCGCTGGGTCACCTGGTGAAAGGTAAGTAAGTCCGAATGTAAAGAAACTTACACCGATCAGAACGATCAGGATCTGCAGGAGCCTTTTTCCAAATTGTTTTTTTGACATTGTTTCTCCTTCCTACATTGTAGAGGTTTTTCGCCGAATCTGATTCAATTGTAATAAACAGCAGGGAAATACGCCTTCGAAAGCAGCGGACATGCCACTGATACCTGTCAGATACACAAGGCAAAAAGTGCAGAAAAAAACATCCGCAGAATTACAGACCACGGATGTTGTATACACTAAAAAACGATGTTTCCTATCTACCGTAAGAATCATATCTGATCATTTGCAAGCAGGTCTCCTGACTTAAGATCACAATTCCGAAACTCCTTCCCGGACCGGCTTATGCCATTCCAGTGGATAATCATGTTTCGAAACTCCCTATCACAGTGACGGGATCGTACCGGATTCACACCGGTTTCCCTTTTAATCCATGCATAAATCATTATACAGGAACTCACAAAGGCTGGTTCAAAACCAACAAATGTTATTTATTTACCTTCTAACTATATCTTATAATTTTTGTTGTGTCCAGAAATCTTTTGTTTGAGATTGTATTTTTTTACATACAAAAAAGAAGCAGTTTCTGTGCTGCTGCATCTTCCCTGCTTCTTTCCTGTCTTTATGCATTTCTGAATCTGCTTAAGAATTCTTTTGTCATTTCTTTCTGCGGATCTTCAAAGATCTGCTGAGACGTACCTTCTTCGACAATAACTCCATCCCCCATGAAGATCACATGCTTTGCAACGTCTCTCGCAAATGCCATCTCATGTGTGACGATGATCATGGTCAGACCATCTTTCGCAAGGGTTCTCATGACTTCCAAGACTTCTCCGACCATCTGCGGGTCGAGGGCGGAAGTCGGCTCATCGAAGAGCAGGATCTCCGGTTCCATGGCAAGGGCTCTTGCGATCGCAACTCTCTGCTTCTGTCCACCGGAAAGCTGTTTCGGCTTTGCGTTGATGTACGGGGCCATACCGACTTTTTCGAGATACATCATCGCATTTTTATGCGACTCTTCTTTACTCCTCTTCAGGACTTTTTCCTGTCCGACTGTGCAGTTCCTGAGAACTGTCATATTGTTAAAAAGATTAAAGTTCTGGAACACCATGCCGACTTTGGAGCGGTACTCCGGAACATTCACATGTTTGTCCATGATGTTTGTTCCGTGATAGCGGATCTCACCGGATGACGGTGTTTCCAGAAGGTTCATACAGCGTAGCAGTGTGGATTTACCGGAACCGGAAGGTCCGATAATGCAGGTAACATCTTTCGGTTTTACAGAGAAATCAATGTCTTTCAGGATTTCATGTGTTCCGAAGGATTTTCCCAGGTGCTGCACTTCCAGGATCGTTTCACTCATTTTCTGTTGTCCTTCCTTTCCTTATAAGAATACAAACCGCTTGTATGCGCCAGTGTATCCGCGGTAGCCAGATCGTAGTTATCCGGTCCGTCCATTTTGTGCTCGATCACACGGAGGATCCTGGAACAGGTAAAGGTCATGATAAAGTAAATGACCATGGCGATCGTGAAGGACTCAAAGTATGTATACAGTGCGCCGGCAACACCTTTCGTCGTATAGAAAAGTTCTACCGTACCGATGATAGAAAGTACACAGGTATCTTTGATGTTGATGATCAGGTTATTGCCAATCTGCGGCATGATGTTACGCAGTGCCTGCGGAAGGATAACATTGATCATAGTCTGTACATGCGTCATACCAATTGCCTTGGCACCTTCTGTCTGACCCGGATCAATAGAAAGGATACCGCCGCGGACGGTCTCTGCCATGTATGCACCCGTGTTAATTGATACGATAAAGATTGCGGCAAACCACATCGACATATTAATATTAAACACGGCCGCACTGCCGAAGTAGATGAACATTGCCTGCGCCATCATTGGAGTTCCACGGAAGAACTCCACATAGCAGGCCATAATAAATTTTACAACTTTGATAATTACTTTTTTAGCTGTGGAATCATTTTTGTCTACCGGAATCGTCTGCACGATACCTACAAGAAAACCGATGATACATCCAAAAAGTGTTCCGACCAGAGCCAGCCACATGCTGACTCCTGCTCCCTTCGCAAAAGAAGGGCCATATTGCTGAAGAAGATAGATGATTCTTCCTCCAAAACTCTCAGGCAGCATTTTGCTCCTCCTTTATGACTCGCTTGACAGCGGCTGTACGGAGATTGCTTCATCCATCATAGTGTTGAAGTCATCTTCTGTCATCTCACTTAATACGCCATTGATCGCATCTTTGAGTTCATCGTTTCCTTTCTTGAGGGAAATACCGATATTGATATCTTCGTCAGATACTTCGAACTCTCCGTCTGTTCCTGTGAAGTCAAGAAGTTTAAAGTCTGAATAAGCTACGCAGGCAGCTTTTCCTGTAGGCATGTCTGTTACGACTGCATCACATTTACCGGCTTCAAGAGCTACCAGCATTGCCGGTGCACTTTCCTGTGCAGGAAGAATGTTTCCGTCCGGAATCTGCGGCAGGCAGGAATCATACCAGATCGTATTCTGCTGGGAAGTAACTGTTGCTCCCTTAAGGTCTTCTACACTTGCTGCGTCTTTATAGTCTCCATCCTCTTTTACCAGAGTGATGATAGATGCATAATAATATGGATCCGTAAAGTCAACCATCTGCTGACGTTCTTTTGTAATGGACTGACCTGCGATAACACAGTCAACCTGTCCGGACTGAACTGCCGGTACAAGAGAATCCCAGTCAAGTTTCACGATCTCAAGATCATAGCCAAGTTCATCTGCGATCTTCTTTGCCATCATAACGTCGTAGCCGTATGCATAGTCAGAACTTCCGGAAATCTGTACTGCACCGTTGGAATCATCCGGCTGTGTCCAGTTATATGGAGCATATCCGCATTCCATTGCAACTTTCAGAGTTTTCTTGTCATCCGCACTGACGCTCTGTACTCCCACGATACCACATGTCATAGATGCTGCTACTGCAGCGACTGTCAACATTCTCCACATTTTGCTCTTTCTCATTTTCGTTTCCTCCTGAAATATATATTTTTTTCATCCATAACAAAAAAAGAGCGCACGGAACTATGAAGTGCTCCGTTGCGCTTTACGTCATAGTAATACTTTTTCTCCTAAAAGTCAAGAAAAAAAGCAGTTCCCGAAGGAACTGCCCTGAAATCATATTTATGAAGGTCTTCTTACAGATACAATCGTTCTGTAAGTAGCATCATTACTAACCTTAATTCCATCTGTGGAGTTGGATGCATGTACGATCTGTCCGTTACCCATGTAGATTGCAACGTGTCCACCATAGCAGATCAGGTCACCTGGCTGAGCATCTGCGTAGGAAACTTCTGTTCCCCAGTTCTGCTGCTCATAGGATGTTCTCGGAAGGCTGTATCCGAATGCAGCGTATACACTCTGTGTAAATCCGGAGCAGTCAGCACCATTTGTAAGGCTTGTTCCGCCCCATACATATGGGTTACCAACATACTGCAGTGCATAATCTACGATTGAAGATCCGGAACTGCTACTTGAAGAACTGGATGAGCTTGAAGATGAACTGGAGTAATCTTCTTCGGATGCAGTGTTATCACTGTCGATCACATTACCATACTCATCATATTCTACATCGCTGCTTCCGCTGTCTGCTGTTGTATCAGTAGTAACTTCACCAGGATCAACTTCGTTACCATCTTCGTCATATACGGTATCTCCGTTTTCTGCTGCTTCTGAAGCATCCACTTCATTACCGTCTTCATCATATACTGTCTGATCTTCCTGTTCCTGCTGTGCAGCTTCTTCCTCAGCTGCTGCAGCGGCAGCGGCGGCTTCTGCCTCAGCCTGACGTCTTGCTTCTTCTTCAGCTGCAATACGTTCTGCTTCGAGCTGTTCGATCTCTGCCTGCTGTTCCTGAATCAGGTTTGCATATTCATTAGCCATTTCCTGCGCATATGCGATTTCATTATCGCAGTCTGCGGAATTTGCTTTCTTTGTATCGATCTGATTCTGAAGGTCTGCGGACTGAGCTTCATATTCCTGTTTCATACCTTCCAGTTCAGCTTTTTCCTGCTCATACTGGTTACCAAGGTTTGTTACCTGCTCAATGGTATTTGCATATTTCTCAAGGCTCTGTCTGTCATAATCATACATCTTCTGAGTATACTCAGCTTTTGTAAGAAGATCAGAAAGATTATCTGCACTCATCATCATCTGGAACCATGCTTCGTTTCCACCTTTTTCGTACAGATACTGGATACGCTGTTTCATTGCTGCGTACTGTTTGTCTTTCGCATTCTGTGCTTTCTGCAGGTCAGCCTGTGTCTGCTGAATGTCTGCTTCTTTATTACTGATGTCCCCTTCCAGGGTCTGAATGGAAACCATGACATTCACAAGATTTGCGTCCAGGGAGTTGATCTCGTCCTGTAACTGCTGCTTAGCGGAGTAGAGCTGATCAATCTGAGCATATGTAGCGTCAAGCTGTGCGCTTGTAGCTGCCTGTTCCTCTCTCAGTTCGTCTTCTCTTGACGCGCTTACACTGACAACCTGAGCTGCTGTCATCATTAATGCTAACGTCAGGCAAACAATTCTTTTTTTCATGTTTCTCACCTCATAATCATTTTAACTCTATTTTGTAACAATTGTGAAATATCTTTCTTAAGTTCTTATACATATTAACACAGGGTTCCTTCGATTGCAAGAGTAAATCGATAAAAAGTTTAATATTTTGTAACATTTATTAAAAACTCTGCAAAAGAAAAGAGAAGTTCCTGTGTTTAGAAACTTCTCCGTAACATTTAATTCTTATTTAAAATCCAAACAGTTCCTTAAGAATTACATCTGCAGTCTTGTTCTTGAAGTTATCCGGATCAGAAAGTGTACTGTTCCATCTCATATAATTTCCTCTTCGGATGTAGTTACCACAGGATGGGTTATACGTATATTTTTTGAATCCTGCATATCTGGACATATATTTATTTGCCAGTGCAACCGCCTGACTGTCATAATCACCGGACGGAGTACAGGTTCCTGATATCTGAACACCCGCATTCGGAGTAGAGTGCAGAATCACTGCACTCTTATCAGAACACTGTCCCAGAATAATCCATGTATGACCATTATCATAGCCAATATCACCAGGATATACTTTCCATCCTGTCTGTGACAGATAATTCTGATTGTAGTACGATCCCCATCCTCTTCCTTTATACAGAGCACCGATCTCACCGGACACACAGGTACTGTAGGTTCGAAGAGTCTGATAGGTTGCCCATCCGACAAATCCGGAACAGTCAAGACCTTTTGCCTCATTTGCTGCGCTCAGATCATTATAACTCTTGTAATTATAACTGCTGCTCTGGCTGAGATAAAAGCTCTGCCAGCTGGAGCTGACACCTACTCTCACAGAATCTTCGTATCCATGTCCGCCACCCCACATGTAGAGGGCCTGACCAACCGGTTTTAATGCACCTGCAAGAAAATTCTTAATTGTTCTGGTTCCTGTCTGAGCGACCGGCTTCGGATCATTTGCAAAATAGGTACTGTTTGTACTGCTGCTATTTGTCATAACACCGGTGGAACTGAACGTATAAGTCACACCGTCAATTGTCTTTGTTCCTGTGACCATCTTATAACTGCTCTTGTCAAAGTAATATTTACTTCCGCTGATGGTTACCCATCCACCGGTTGCAATTCCTGTACTTGAATTAAAATAGTAAGTCGCACTTCCGACCTTTACAAGTCCCTTTGACATTACACCGTTACTTCCAAAATATCGCATCTCACCTTTGGATGTTTTTGTCCACCCGGTGACCATTCTCTTATATTTTGAGTTGAAATATCTTGTTTCATTTCCGGTAGTTACATAACCACTGGCTGCAATTCCTGTACTTGGATTAAAATAGTAATAATATTTACCAACCTTTTTCAGTCCCATGTACATCTTACCATTGCTGGCAAAATACCACATCTGACCTTTTGCGTTCTTAAGCCACCCTTTTGCCATCGTATAATTAGATGGCTGGAAGTACCGGACTACTGTGCCGTTTGCGGATCGTACAAATCCACTCTTCGTATAGCCGGTCTTTGTATCAAAATAATAATATTTACCGCCGACTTTTTTCATACCGGTATACATAACACCGTTCTTCGTATTAAAGTAGCGTTTCGGTCCTTTTGAACTTTTCTGCCATCCCTTCAGCAGAACACCGGTCTTTGTATTAAGGAAATATTTATTCTTTCCTATAGTAAGCCAGCCTTTTACTTTTTTTCCATCTTTATAGTAATATGTTTTTCCTTTTACTGTCCGGAAACCTGTTGTAGCAGCCTGCGCATCAACGGTAGATGCCTGAAATGCAAAGCCTGCAGCAAAAAGCATCAGTCCTAAGAAAACGGCAACAATCCATGACTTTTTGCGTACCTCTCCCATATACCCAACCTCTTTCTACGAACATTTTTATTCGTATTTTTTACAATCTTGTTACAATATTATGTAGGTATTATATCTCATGTTTATAACAACGTCAACAAAAAAGTAAAAGTCTGCCATTTTGTTCGCTTTCAGAGACATAAAAAGGACTGGATGTGAAACCCGGTCCAGATTTATTTTACACGGGAGTTTGACAGTTGAATAATTAAAAATCACTTTGCAGGCCTTATAAAACCTG
>CAVBPN010000075.1:0-11581 GCA_963597235.1 bacterium | reverse complement strand
TATGACCCCAAGTATTTCCGCTCCCGTCCGTCAGATGTCCGGTGGAAATGTCCAGAAAGTTCTGGTTGGACGAGAAATCGCACAGAACCCGAAAGTCCTTCTTGTTGCATTCCCGACACGAGGCGTGGATATCAATACTTCACATGTTATCTATCAGCTTCTGAATGAACAGAAGAAAAAAGGAGTTGCAGTTGTCTGTGTTATTGAGGATCTGGACGTTGTACTGGAACTCTGTGACCGTATCGCAGTTCTCTGTGGAGGCAGGATCAGCGGTGTGGTTGACGGAAGAACAGCGACTAAAGAGGGAATCGGTCTTCTCATGACGAAACACGAAAAAGGAGGGGCTGTCAATGAATAAAGAACCTTTCTTACAGGTAAGTAAACGAAGAAACAAAGCCGGATGGCAGGAAAGACTTCTGATCCGTTTCATCGCACTGATTCTTGCACTGATCGTGTGTGGTGCGGTGATTGTGGCACTTGTCAAAATGAATCCAGTTGATGTATACAAGGCAATCTGGGATGGAGCCATGGGTTCCGAACGCCGTATCTGGCAGACAATCCGTGATACGATGATCCTTCTGTGTATAGCGATTGGTCTTGCACCGGCATTCAAAATGAAATTTTGGAACATCGGTGCAGAAGGTCAGATCCTGATCGGTGGAGCATGCTCTGCGGCAGTAATGATCTATGCAGGGGACAAAATGTCACCACTTCTGCTTCTGATCGTAATGTTTATTGCAAGTGCCATTGGAGGCATGATCTGGGGAATGATCCCGGCAGTGTTCAAGGCATACTGGAACACAAATGAGTCATTATTCACACTGATGCTGAACTATGTTGCGATGCAGGTCGTTACCTACTGCATTGTTTTCTGGGAAAATCCAAAAGGATCCAATACCGTCGGTATCATCAATCAGGCAACGCAGGCAGGATGGCTGCCGGAATTCTTTGGACAGAAATATGGATGGAATGTGCTGATCGTTCTGATTCTGACTGTCGGTATGTTCATTTACCTGAAATACTGCAAACAGGGTTATGAGATCGCTGTAGTCGGCGAGAGTGAGAATACTGCAAAATATGCAGGTATCCATGTAAAGAAAGTCATTATCCGTACAATGGCGATTTCCGGTGCAATCTGCGGTATCGCAGGATTTGTAATCGTCAGTGGCGCGAGCCATACAATTTCTACCGCAACAGCAGGAGGACGTGGATTTACCGCGATCATTGTCGCATGGCTTTCCAAATTTAATACCTTTATCATGGTAGCTGTTTCCTTTGGCATCGTATTTATGGATCAGGGTGCTGTGCAGATTGCGACACAGTATGGACTGAATGAGAATGCATCGGATGTTATTCTTGGTATCATTCTGTTCTTCCTGATCGGAGCAGAATTCTTTATCAACTACAGTGTTAAGCGTGCAAAGAAATAGGAGGAAGATGCAATGAGTGTACTGACCATTTTTATTCAAAAAGCAATTGTCCAGGGCATCTGTATTCTGTATGGTGCGCTTGGAGAGATCATGACAGAAAAATCCGGTAACCTGAATCTTGGTATTCCGGGAATTATGTACATGGGAGGTATCGCTGGACTGATGGGAGCCTTCCTTTATGAAAAAGACAATCCGAACCCGAATGCTTTTGTCGGTGTTCTGATATCGTTTGTGTGTGCGTTTGCATGTGCAATGATCGGTGGTCTGATCTACAGTATCCTGACGATTACACTTCGTGTAAATCAGAACGTAACAGGTCTTGCCCTTACCATCTTTGGTACCGGTTTTGGTAACTTCTTCGGTGGTTCCATTTCCAAACTTGCCGGTGGTGTCGGACAGATTTCTGTAAAAGTGACAGGAAGTGCCTATACGGCAAAAATTCCGGGATTATCAAAGATCCCTGTGATTGGACCAATCTTATTTAACTATGGATTTATGACTTATCTCTGTGTGATCGCAGCGATTGTGCTGTCCTTCTTCTTATTTAAAACACGAATGGGACTGAATCTCCGTGCGATTGGTGAGAACCCGGGAACTGCAGATGCAGCAGGTATCAACGTTATTAAATACAAATATCTGTCTACCTGTATCGGTGCAGGACTTGCAGGACTTGGTGGTCTGTATTTCGTAATGGAATATTCAGGTGGAACCTGGACAGACAATGGTTTTGGTGACCGTGGATGGCTTGCAGTCGCACTGGTTATCTTTGCACTGTGGAAACCGCTCAATGCGATCTGGGGAGCATTCCTCTTTGGAGCACTTTATATCCTGTACCTGTATATTCCGGGACTCGGAAGAAGCATGCAGGAAGTATTTAAGGCACTGCCGTATGTTGTAACGGTTATCGTGCTTGTGTTCACAAGTTTCCGAAAGAAGAAAGAACACCAGCCACCGGCGGCACTGGGATTGCCGTATTTCAGAGAAGAAAGATAGCAATAAAGGATTCCCGGTGAGAGGGAATATATGAAACTCCAGTGGTGAGGGAGCTTACCCGTGAGTTATCATCTGAACATGGTTCAATTCAAAAATTCTAAAGTATCAGGAAGTACAGAACTTTGCTAAAAACGATACAGAAAAGAGCTGAACTCGCTGCGCTCAGACAGCAGCATTTTCTGTATCAACGCAAAAACCTGTACATTCCGATACTTGGACGAATTTTTTCAGACGAACCAGATTTCAGATGATAATCACGGTGGTTCCTCTCCGCTGGATTTTTTTATCCCGGGCTTCACCGTACTTTATTTGGGGTAGTGTGGTGGCCGCCGGGAGGGTGGTGAATCCAGGAAGAATGGTATTCATGTGCAGAGGACAGGAAATGCCTGCGAGGCTTTCAAAGTGATACGACAGCGCGAAGCGCGAGCAAGGTGGGGCACCCATGGCGATATAAAATAGAAGAACATGTTTGATAAACAGTTCCCTCTTCCGTCATATACCATTATTTTTCTTCTAATTTTATATTGCATTCTTATAAAGTTAGTTATATAATACAGACATATAAAAGAAAATTCTTCGGGGCAGGGTGACCGACCTACAAAAATCGGAATTCCCTACCGGCGGTATAGTCCGCGACCCGCGTAATGCGGCTGATCCGGTGACTGATCTACAGATCATCAGAATTCCGGAACCGACAGTAAAGTCTGGATGAGAGAAGAACACGAATAATTCATACGTGCTCAGTACCCCGGGAAGATTATCCCGGGGATTTTTTATGCAGTAAAAAACGCTTTTACAATAAAACTGCTTTCCACTGCATAACGTAGAATTTTCTTTTAAAAAAGATAATTCAAACAAAAGGAGAGACAAGTATGAGTGAACAGGTTTTAAGAAATGGAAACGTAATGGAGAGAAGCCGCACCAGGACGATCACACAGATTGCAATGCTCGGTGCACTGGCTGGAGTATTAATGAATATTGAGTTTCCGATCCCGTTCCTGGCACCATCCTTTTACCAGCTGGATTTCTCAGAGATTCCGGTACTGGTAGGAACATTTGCCATGGGACCTGTAGCAGGTATTCTGATCGAAGTTGTAAAGGTGCTTGTACACCTTGTGACAATGGGAACCGTAACAGCAGGAGTTGGTGACTTTGCAAACTTCATCTTCGGATGTGCATTTGTAGTACCGGCAGGACTGATCTACAGACTGCATCACACAAAGAACCGCAAACATGCCGTAATGGGAATGGCAGCAGGAACTATCCTTACAACAGCCGCTGCCTGCCTGATGAACGCATTTGTACTGCTTCCGGCATATGGCAAAGCATTTGGAATGCCAATCGAAACATTTATTGAAATGGGAGCAGCAGTCAATTCATCCGTGCATAACCTTCTCGGATTCGTACTGCTGATCATTGTACCGTTTAACTTATTCAAATATACCCTCACTTCCGTGATCGTATTCTTTATTTATAAGAGAATCCGTGTTATCCTTAAAGGAGACTGAGAATGACTGCCTGTGGGTTCTGTCTGCATGCAGTTACAGAATGATTATAAGATGCATGGCAGCCATTCAGCAGGTATAACCCATGCAGAAAAGAGGGAACCTATGGGAAAGATTCATAATGTAGAAAAAATGACCGACAACCGCTTTGTCAATCTGTATCATGTGGATGCGACAAGCGTACACAATACACCGGTGTCCTATTATGTGGCATCCAGAGCAAAGGATGTTCCGTCACTGAAACTTAAGACCGGACGAAACGATCCGGATGGTGTGATTATTTACAGCGTCTATGGAGAAAAAAAGGATAAAGTTGTTCTTGTCCGCCAGTATCGTTATACTTTAGGCGACTATATTTATGAATTTCCGGCGGGGCTGGTTGAGCCAGGCGAAGATTTTCATGAAGGTGCAGCCAGAGAAATGTTTGAAGAAACAGGATTGAAACTGGAACCGCTGAAAGTAGCCCCGGCTTACGAGAAACCGTATTTTACTACGGTTGGCATGACTGATGAGTCCTGTGCAACTGTCTATGGATATGCAAGCGGAGAAATCAGCAAGGATGCACAGGAAGATACAGAAGAGATTGAGATCGTTCTGGCTGACAGAGAAGAAGTAAAACGAATCCTCAAAGAGGAACGTGTGGCGATTATGTGTGCCTATATGCTGATGCATTTCCTGAAAGATGACGAACCATTTGCATTCCTCAGAGATTGAAAATAACTGCCAATAAATTGTGAACGGACTTTTAAAGCTATCAGCAAAAAGACAATTATCACGGCAAGGATATATCAATGCATAAAAGGTATAAAAAACCACCACAAAAACTATAAAATTACAAAAAGAGCGGGTTGACAAAATCTCTTCCAACATGTTATATTTTCTTTGGTTGTAGTGTGTAACTCGATTTCAGGAGGCATTAACTATACATAACAAGGAGTGTTTATGTATATTAGTGCCTTTTTTTGTACAAAAACCGGTTGAAAATGCCTTTTATACATACTCACTTCTATCAAATATATAGAAGGAGAGTCTCAAGATGAAAGACAAGATTTTTGGTGTTTTACAGCGAGTTGGTCGAAGCTTCATGCTTCCGATCGCAATCCTTCCGGTAGCCGGACTTCTTCTTGGTATCGGAAGTTCCTTTACAAACGCAACAACGATTGAAACATACGGACTGACCAAGATTCTGGGCGACGGAACATTGCTTCATTCCCTGCTCGTGATCATGAACAGCGTAGGAAGTGCAGTCTTTAACAACCTGCCGCTGATCTTTGCAGTCGGTGTTGCCATCGGTATGGCATTAAAAGAAAAAGAAGTTGCAGCTTTATCTGCAGTTATCGCATATTTCGTAATGAATACAGCGATCAATGCGATGCTTACAGTTACAGGACAGATTCTCGATAATGGTGAGATTGCAGAAACTGTTCTTGAAGGAACGATTACTTCTGTCTGTGGTATTCAGTCACTGCAGATGGGCGTATTTGGCGGTATTATCGTAGGTCTTGGTGTAGCAGCACTGCACAACAGATTCTATAAGATCCAGCTTCCGAATGCTCTGTCATTCTTCGGAGGTACCCGTTTCGTTCCGATCATTTCCACGATTGTATACATGTTTGTGGGGATTCTTCTGTATTTTGTATGGCCAGTAGTTCAGAACGGTATCTACGCGCTGGGCGGACTTGTAACAGGATTCGGCTATGTTGGAACACTTATTTTTGGACTTATTAAACGAGCTCTGATTCCATTTGGACTCCATCATGTATTCTATATGCCATTCTGGCAGACGGCTGTCGGTGGTACTATGGAAGTAGCAGGACAGATGGTACAGGGTGGACAGAATATTTTCTTTGCACAGCTTGCTGATTCTGCAAATATCGCGCATTTCAGTGCTGATGCGACAAGATACTTCTCCGGAGAGTTCATTTTCATGATCTTCGGTCTTCCGGGAGCAGCACTGGCTATGTATCAGTGTGCAAAACCTGAGAAGAAAAAACAGGCAGGCGGTCTTCTTCTGTCTGCAGCACTTGCATGTATGGCAACAGGAATTACCGAGCCACTGGAATTCTCTTTCCTGTTCGTAGCTCCGGCACTGTTTGCTGTCCAGGTAGTTCTGGCAGGAACTGCATACATGATCGCACATATGTTAAATATTGCCGTAGGACTGACTTTCTCCGGTGGATTCCTTGACTTTTTCCTGTTTGGTATCCTTCAGGGAAATGCAAAAACAAGCTGGATGAGAGTCATCCCGGTTGGTATTATTTATTTCTTTTTATATTATTTTATTTTCAAATTCATGATCAAAAAGTTTGATTTCAAAACACCTGGTCGTGAAGATGATGATGTCGAAACAAAGCTTTATACAAAGGCCGATGTAAATGCCCGCAGGGAAGCTGCTCAGAACGGAACAGATGCGTCTGCATCTTCTGATCCTGTCAGCGAGGCGATCACAAGAGGTCTTGGTGGTAAGAAAAATATCACTTCTGTAGACTGCTGCGCAACACGTCTTCGTTGCTCAGTTCAGAATGCAGATCTGGTAAACGATGGTATATTAAAGGCAACAGGTGCATCTGGTGTCATTCATAAAGGACAGGGTGTACAGGTTATTTACGGACCGAATGTCACTGTTATTAAATCAAATCTTGAGGATTATCTGGAAACAGCACCGGATACTCTGGAAACATCGGCAGAAACTGTTGAAACACAGGAAGTAAGCGAGGAAAAAGAAGAATCCGGAGAGAAAGTCGTTGACCGTATCGTAATCTCAAGTCCGATCACCGGTATAGCTGCAAACCTTGCAACAGCACCGGATGAGGCATTTGCCCGGAAAATGATGGGCGATGGTGCGGTAGTCACACCGGAAGATCCGTATGTACGCGCGCCAGAAGATGGAGAAGTAGCCTTTGTCTTTGATACCAGACATGCAATTGGATTTGTAACAGAATCCGGAATCAGTCTGCTGATTCATGTGGGAATTGATACTGTAAAATTAAATGGTGAGGGATTTGAGGCACTGGTAGAAAGTGGACAGGAAGTGAAGAAGGGAGATCCGATGCTGAAACTGGATCTGGACTATCTGAGCAAGAATGCACCTTCTATTGTATCCCCGGTTCTTTGTACAGAGCTGGAGGATAACCAGAGAATCCATCTGTTAAGTGAGGGTCAGGTCAAAGCCGGAGAGCCGCTTTTTGAAATCGAGGTTCTTCAGTAAGAACCCTGCCCGGATGGGGAAGAGAAGCGGATGTTGTACAGGATAGCAAAGATTTTAAATCACAATTCCTTTATGGGAATCCAGGAGAAAAATAACCAGGAATGTCTGGTCATGGGAAAGGGAGTTGCTTTTGGTAAGAAGGTCGGACAGACGGTTCCGGTTTCTTCGGAGGCAACGGTCTATTCACTGAAGGAGATGACAGAACGAGGAGATGCGAGAGATATTCTTAAGTCGGTCTCTCCGCTCTGCCTGGAACTTTCTAACGAAGTTCTGAATCAGGCAGAGCAGGAATTTGGAAAAGTAGACCGGTCGATCCTTTTTACCATGGCAGATCACCTGGATTTTGCAATCCGTCGTGTTCAGAAAGGTGAACAGATTAGCAATCCGCTGACAGATGACATCCGTGTCATGTTTTACAAAGAATATAAAGTAGCCAGCTGTATTCAGGATCTTCTGAAAGAAAAACTTCAGATGGAGATCGATGAACACGAGATTGGCTATATCGCCCTGCATGTGCATGCTGCCATCGTAGACGAGAATGTTTCCCAGGCAATGGAGATTGCCAGAACGGTCCGGGAATGTATTTCTCTTGTTGAGAAAGAAACCGGAAATTCCATTGATGTCATGTCACTGGGATACAATCGACTGATGAACCATGTACGTTATATGGTGGCGCGTGCCATTCATGGCGAGAAATTAAAAATGAATCTGAATGATTATATGTCTGTGAAGTTTCCGGAACCGTTTATGGCAGCGGAACGTATCTGCCGTCAGATGGAAAAGAGCCTGAAGCTTCCGATTCCGGATATTGAGATCGGATATCTTGCGATGCATCTGGAAAGACTTCTGGATACCGAAGAGCCGGAATAATATGTCAGGGCATATAAGGAAAATCCATCACGGAAGGTGAATGGCAGATAAACAGGAAAAAAATAATATAAAGGGAGAATAAGATTATGAAAACATTTGAGTACACAATTAAAGACGAACTGGGAATCCACGCAAGACCGGCAGGACTTCTTGTAAAAGAAGCAAAAAAATTTGAATCCGAATGCACGATCACAAAAGACGGAAAAACAAAGAAACTTACACAGCTTATGATGCTGATGTCACTTGGCGTAAAACAGAGTGATACAGTTACTGTAGCAGCAGATGGCGCGGATGAAGATGCTGCTGTAGCCGCATTAAAAGAGTTCTTTGAAAATAATTTATAATTTACCGGAACAGCCAGAATTATCTTATTTGTATTTGTGAATTCAGGGAGGAAAGAACATGCAGTGTTTTCAGGGAAAATCTGTATATAAAGGAATTGCGATGGGACCGGTCGTGGTTCTTAAGAAAAATGATTATCAGGTAAAACGTACCCGGATCGAAGATGCGGAATCAGAAGTAAATCGTGTGGATGAAGCAGTTAAAGCTTCTCAGCAGCAGCTTCAGAAACTGTATGACAAAGCAGTAAAGGAAGTGGGCGAAGCAAGTGCCGCAATCTTTGAAGTGCATCAGATGATGCTGGAGGATGAAGACTATCTGGAGGCAATCCAGAACATGATCCGCACAGAACAGGTCAATGCCGAGTATGCTGTTGCAGTTACCGGTGATAATTTTGCAGAGATGTTTGCTTCCATGGACGATGATTATATGAAGGCACGTTCCGCCGACATCAAAGATATTTCCGAGCGTCTTGTGCGTAACTTAAGCGGACAGGGAGATGTAGATCTCAGTGATATTGAACCGTCAGTTATCGTTGCAGATGACCTCAGTCCGAGTGAAACCGTACAGATGGATAAAGACAAAATCCTTGCATTTGTAACCGTTCACGGATCCACAAATTCTCATACTGCAATTCTTGCACGTATGATGAATATTCCGGCACTGATCGGGGTAAATATGGATCTGGAAGTACTGCAGAGTGGGATGACTGCTGTTGTAGATGGATTCCAGGGAAGCGTTACTTTTGATCCGGATGAAGAGACAAAAGCACAGACAGAATCCAAGATGCAGGAAGAAGCAGAGAAACTGAAACTCCTTCAGGAACTGAAAGGCAAAGAAAATGTCACTCTGGACGGACGTAAGATCAATATTTATGCAAACATCGGAAGCGTTGGCGACATTGGCTACGTAATGGAGAACGATGCCGGCGGAATCGGACTTTTCAGGAGCGAATTCCTGTACCTTGGAAGAAATGATTTCCCGACAGAGGAAGAACAGTTCCAGGCATACAAGCAGGCTGTTCAGATGATGGCAGGAAAGAAAGTTATCATCCGTACCCTCGATATCGGAGCCGACAAACAGGTTGATTATTTTAATCTTGGAAATGAAGACAACCCGGCTATGGGATATCGTGCAATCCGTATCTGCCTGAAACAGCCGGAGATCTTTAAGACACAGCTTCGTGCACTTCTCCGTGCAGCTGTTTATGGAAATCTTTCCATCATGTATCCGATGATCACTTCTACAGAGGAAGTAAAGAAGATTTACGAGATTGTAGCAGAAGTAGAAGAAGAACTGAAAGCACAGGAAATCCAGTATAAAATTCCGGAGCAGGGAATCATGATCGAAACTCCGGCAGCAGCCATGATCAGTGACAGACTCGCGGAGATGGTTGACTTCTTCAGTATCGGAACGAATGACCTGACCCAGTATACACTGGCAATCGATCGTCAGAATGAGAAGCTGGATGAGTTCTACAATCCGTATCATGAGGCAATCCTGCGCATGATTCAGATGGTTGTGGATAACGCACATAAATGCGGTAAATGGGCAGGCATTTGTGGAGAACTTGGTGCAGATCTGACTCTGACCGAGCAGTTTGTTCGTATGGGACTGGATGAGCTTTCTGTAGCACCTTCTATGGTCCTGAAACTTCGTAAGATCGTACGTGAGATGAAAGTGGAAGAATAATTTATAAAGTGGAAAACAGAATTCCGTCTGGTACAGAGTGGTGGATAACATCTTCTGTATCAGGTGGAAATTTTTTATGAAAAAGTAAAATGAAAACCGTTTTCATATTGACACGTCATCAGAATGTGCTATAATATGAAAACGGTTTTCAATTTATACCAGGTTCAAAAGAGCTAAATCCACATGAGCTTACTCATAAGTGGATGAAAGATCTTGGGAACAATCCGTAGGTATTATATTGTATAAAAAGGGGATTGACTATGGGAACGAAAGCACCTTATCAGACAAAGCAGATGAAACAGATATTATCTTATCTGGAAACAGTCGAGGGAACACATGTAACTGTTGCTGATGTCTGTTCCTATTTTAAAGGACAGGGAATTAATATCGGAACCACGACGGTTTACCGTAATCTTGAGAAAATGGTAGAACAGGGACTGGTTGCGAAATATAACGTAGATGGGACGAGCAGTGCCTGTTTTGAATATCTGGGAGCAGAGGAACATTGTCACAAAATGTCCTGTTTCCATTGTAAATGTGAAAAATGTGGAAAACTGATCCATCTTCACTGTGAGGATGTGGTTAAACTGGAGCAGCATCTGATGGACAGTCATGGATTTCGGATGGACCCGTGTCGAACTGTTTTTTATGGAATCTGTGAAGAGTGTATCGGGCAGAAATGAAAGTCCCGGATTAGAAGAAGGCAGGTACAAGAATGAAAAAATGGATCACAGGTTCACTGGCAATTTTGCTGGGAATCATAAGTATTGCAGTTCCTTTTTCGGGAGTGCACACAGCAGCGGCAAAGACAACAGAAAATACAGATAAGAAACTGAATATCGTGACGACCATTTTTCCGGAATATGACTGGACAAGGGCAATTCTTGGTGACCGGATGGACGACGTGGAGCTCACGATGCTTCTTGACAATGGGACGGATCTTCACAGTTTCCAGCCGTCAGTGAAGGATATCATGAAAGTGTCGAGCTGTGACCTTCTGATCTATGTGGGCGGTGAGTCTGATCAGTGGATCGAGGATGCCCTGGAATCCGCAAAGAATAAAAATATGAAAACAATCAACCTGATGGAAGTCCTCGGCGATACGATCAAGGAAGAAGAAACAGTCGAGGGGATGCAGGGAAGCGAACATGAGCATGATCATGAGGATGAAGATGAGAAGGAATATGACGAACATGTCTGGACTTCTATGCGTAATGCATCTGTGATCTGTGATGCGATCGCGGAGACTCTGGAGGAAATGGAGCCGGAGAATAAAGAGGTCTATGCATCCAATGCGGCAGCTTATCAGACAGAACTTTCGAATCTGGACACAGAATACCAGAATACGGTAAACAGTGCGAAACAGAATACGCTTCTCTTTGCAGACCGTTTTGCGTTCCGTTATCTGGTGGATGATTACGGACTGAATTATTATGCGGCATTTTCCGGCTGCTCTGCAGAGTCGGAGGCTAGTTTTAAAACTGTAACATTTCTTGCCGGCAAGCTGGACGAGCTGGGGCTTAAAATGGTACTGACCATTGAGA
>CAVBPN010000074.1:0-5310 GCA_963597235.1 bacterium | reverse complement strand
ATTTTAGTTAAAAAATCAACTGTTTATACCAGTTTTACTGGTGGGAAAGTTGAGTAAAATATAATAAATATTGTAATTTTCTTCTATTTATGTTTCAGAGAATTGTATTCTCCCGGATTACAGCCAAATATTTTTCGAAAAGCACTGGCAAAACGGCTGGGATTGCTGAACCCTGTCATCTCCGCAATCTGGGTCATAGAGTACTGACCGCTCTGCACCAGCGGAAAGCTTTTGTTCGCACGGTATTCTTCCAGATAGCCGGTGATCGTTTTTCCGGTCATTTTCTTAAACAGGCGGCAGCAGACTTCTCTTGACAGATGGACCTGATCTGCCAGTTCCTGAAGGGAGATCACTTCTGCAAAATATGTATTGAGATAATTCAGCATTTTTTCCAGACGTTCCAGTTCCTGCAGATTAGCCGGAATGAATTTTGTCAGTTCCTGTCTGTGCTCATACAGAATCATGCTGAATGCCTCACACAGAAGCCCCTTGATTTTCAGTTCATAACAGAACGATTTCTGATCAAAAGCGTCTTCCACCTGATTCAGTTTCTCCAGGATTTCTTTTCCATTTTCATCAGATTCCGTCAGATGGATGCAGGGCACTGCTGAATTTTGCAGAAACGGGCGGAAACATTTCCTCTCAACATCACTGCCGAAGTCACCATACAGAAAATCCGGTCTTACAAGAATCGTACTGTAACGGACATGTTCATTTCCCGGCGAACTGCAGCTGTGCGGCACATTTCGATTCAGCAGAAAAGCTTCTCCCGGCCTGACTTTATAACTCTTTTGGTAGACCTGAAAAACTGCTTCACCTTCTCGTAGAAGGTTGATTTCCAGATCATTATGCCAGTGAATCGGAACACTTTTTCCCTCAAAGGTCCAGAGATCATCATGATTCACTGTCATCGGAAATGTTTCTGTTCCATGCTTTTCCAGTTCTCTTCTGGCACTGTCCACTAGGATCGTTCTTTTTGCCATCTTACGTTTCTCCATTTTCTTCCATTTTCAGGAACTGTTTTGTCTGTTTTCGTATCAAAAAAGTTCTTATCTTATCATAAATACATTTGCCGATCTGGTCAATATCTGTATCACAAACAACAATACCGGAATCGCATTTTACAATCTGTTTCTCTATAATGGGGCGTGCAGTAAAAAGCTCACAATACAAACACTATAGGGAGGGGTTCTTATGTCCAGAACAAAATCAAAAGAAATGGATCTTACTGTCGGAAATCCGTTCTGGTCGTTATTGAAATTTGCAATTCCGGTCATTCTCGGAAATTTATTTCAGCTTTTTTATACACTTGCTGACTCTGTAATCGTCGGTAAAACACTTGGAGCAACATCACTTGCCGCGGTCGGTGCCACCAGCATCATTATTTATTTTGTTTTCTGCTTCATCAATGGTTTTACGGGCGGATTCGGAATCTGTCTCGGTCAGAGGTGTGGTGCAAAGGATGAAAAAGGTATGCGTAAAAGTGTCGCTGCATCCACACTTCTCAGTATCATTTTTACCGTTGTGCTGACTCTGATCTGCTGTCTTCTGGCACATCAGATTCTCAGATGGATGCAGATTCCGGAAGATATTTCCGGCGAAGCTTACGATTATATGTTTGTGGTTCTTCTTGGAACTGGCGCAACTGTTTTTTACAATATGATTTCAAACATACTCCGTGCACTTGGCGACAGCAAAACACCTCTTTATTTTCTGGTGTTTTCTTCTGTTTTGAACATTTTTCTGGATGTCCTGTTTATTGTACCATTACATATGGGTGTTGCAGGAGCTGCCTGGGCTACGATCCTTTCCCAGTTTCTCTCTGCAGTCCTAAGTCTGATTGTCGGGCTGAAAAATTTCCCGGTACTTCATCTGCGCCGTGATGATTTTCATGACCTCAATGGAACGATTGCACTGCATCTGAAAACGGGATTTCCTATGGGATTTCAGATGTCTGTCATGTGTATCGGACAGCTTGCCATGCAGACAGTTGTGAATTCTCTCGGTACTGCCGCTGTTGCAGGATATACCGCAGCTTCCAAGGCAGATCAGCTTTCCGTACTCGTAAACAATGCCATGATGACAGCGATCTCCAACTATGTTGCCCAGAACTTCGGTGCAGGGAAAAGAGACAGGATCCGTCAGGGTGTGCGTGTCTGTCTGATCCAGACAGAGGGATTCAATCTAATTATGTGTATCGGCATCTTACTGCTGCGCCACCCGATCGTGCAGATGTTCCTGTCCGCTCCTACAAAAGAAATTTATCATTACTCCGATATGTATCTGACTGTCGTTGCGCCGTTTTATTTTGTCCTCGGGCTTCTTGCCGTTTACCGTACTTCGATCCAGAGTATGCAGAACGGACGCGCCCCTTTCGCGGCCTGCATGATCGAACTCGTCATGCGTATTGCCGCTACTGTAGGGCTTTCCGGTATTATCGGTTACACTTCCGTCTGCATCGCCAGTCCTCTTGCCTGGATTGGCGCCTGCTCCCTGCTGATTCCGATCTATTATAAGATGATGCGTAGAGCTTAACTTTTATTTTTCAGCTGCCACCTGAGCGTATTCTGTGGTTACGAGATTTTCATACGCAACTCGTTCGTTCAGTTCACCGGCATCTTCGAGAATATCTTCCAGAAGTTCAAAACTCTCTTTCTCAAAGATAAGATTTGATTTCCAGGTATCCTGCTCGTAATAACGGTTTACGATGATGGTAACTGTGTCAAGATCGGTTTCTGCGAACTGCGGAGCAATGACCTGTGCAATCTCTTCCGGAGTATGGCTCTGGACGTATTCCATACCTTTCTGGAGAGCGTTTGTGAATTTCTGGATGACCTCAGGATTTTTTTCCATGTAGCTGGTCTTTGCACTGTAAGAAGTGTATGGAACATAACCGGAGTCTACGCCGAGCGAAGCGACAACATAGCCTGCGCCTTCTTTTTCCAGTGCTGTCGCGGATGGCTCAAATTCTACTGTAAAATCAGCAGAGGCATCGCCTGTAAAAGCCGCTGCCGTGGAACCGAAATCAATGCTCTGGTCGATGGTCATATCTTTCTGCGGATCAAGACCGTTTTTGCGAAGGATATATTCAAAGACCATTTCCGGCATACCACCTGTCAGCACTATCACAATGTAAATAATCATCCGATAGTTGTTTCGCAGTGGTTTCTGGTGATAAATCCGGAAGATAGTCTTTGGTAAACTGTGCTATTTCTTCTTTTGATTTTATAATATTGTATGGTTTTAACGGATTATCTGTGGATTCAAGAATACCAAGTCCCTTCATCAGTTCAATATATGGAAGTATACTCTGTTTTGTTTTCTTGAATCCCAAATCAGTAATATGCTCTGACAGATATTTTGCAGAAGTAAACTCACGTTCATCCTCAACAATCAGTTTCATCACAATGGCAATAATGGTATTTTCTTTGCGGTTCATTTCATCGGCAGGACTGTAACGGATCAGATTGGATAATCCATATTTTAATGTGATTTCTGGCATCCCGTCTTCGTCCACTACGATTTTTTCAATCAGAAGTTCAATATCTCTTCGGTCAAGACTTCCACCAGCAATGATTTTATCTACCACTTCAAGAGCATTCTTCAGTTTATCCTTTACATCCGGCGTTTCTATGGCAGTTTCATTCAGTTCCTTAATCTGCATTTCCAATCCATGAATCTGAGCAAACAAATCCTTCTGCATAGAATCGTAAGTCTCGTTGATTAAATCTTCATTTCCCGCAGCGACCGCAAGATCTTTTACTTTCTGAGTAAGCAGAACTTTCAGTTGACTTTTTCTCTCATTGATAGCTGTGTGTAGTTCCTGCCGTTTTTCCTCTATTGTTTTCTTTTCTGCTTCAAAATCCTTTAAATCATAAGTGGAAATAACTTCACAGAGAGCATTTCGGCACATTTTGATATAGGTCAGAACATCTTCCATCAGGTCGTCTTCTTCAATTAAATGTGCCTTGGAACAATAACGTCTGCCTTTGGTATTATAAGTAGTGCAGATGTAATATTTCCGTTCCCTGCTGGAAGTCTGGCGTTTGATTGGCGTGAGGCGGCTACCACAGTCCTTACAGAACAGACAACTGCCAAAAGGATTCGGAATTTCTGAACCTAACCATTGTCCCCGACTTCCCCGATAATTGGTACGGTTGCGTTTTTCCTTTAATTCCTGTACCAGAGTAAAAGTAGCCTTATCAATAATTGCCGGGTGATGATTCTCAAAAATACATTGTTCTTCCTTTGGCACACGTTTATCTTTGCCATGAACCGTATTCCTTGTACGTTTTTTCAGGCGAAAGGTACCAATGTAAAAATCATTATCCAGAATCTCTTTTACCATAGCATCAGACCATTTAGAAGCTACCTGTCTTTTGGACAATCTGCCTTCTTCTATTTCACGTTCACGCTGTATCATAGATGGAGTAGGTGCCCCATGTTCGGTTAAATATGTGGCAATCTTGCGGTAGCCGGAACCGGAAAGATATAAGTCATAAATTTGCTTAATGTATTCTGCTTCTTTTGGTACAATTTCCAGAACAGTCTTATCCTTTTCATTACGGCAATACCCAAACGGTGGTCTGGTAATCAGTGTTCCTTCTTTCTGTCTGGCACCTATGGCACGTTTGATTTTTTTACTGGTGTCTTTAACATATCGCTCATTAAACCACGTTTTAATACCAATCGTATCGTCACTGGAATTCATAGAATCGTAATTATCATCAATCACAACCAGATGTTTTCCACGTTCCTGAAATTCATCCAGAAGCAACAGCACCTTTGCATTATGTCTGCCAAGGCGTGAAAAGTCTTTGACATATACAGTATCAATATCTTTATCCAGATCAGCCATCATCTGCTGAAATCCCGGTCTGTCAAAGATATAGCCGGAAATGCCATCATCTTCATACCAGCGGTCAATAACCACACCATGATCTGCTGCATACTGGTTGATAATCAGCTTCTGATTCTCTATGGAAACATAATTCCTTTTATCATCGTCTCTGGAGAGACGAACGTATCCTGCATTCATAGACATTCCTTTCTTTGAATGTAAATATATTCATTAAGCACAATGTAATTATATTATATATCTAAAATTAAAAAATGTATATAACAAAATTTTAAGATTCTTAGAAACAGATAGTGTTAGATGCGTTGTTTGATTGCGGAAGCATGTAGAATTTGATATAATTTAAAAAATAGAAACTTAACAAATCGTTAAGGAAAGAATCGAAGGTGGTGCAAACGAAAAAGCAGTATTGAGACTTTTCACTAACTGCCCTTTCGTTTGCATCAATTTCG
>CAVBPN010000073.1:0-4896 GCA_963597235.1 bacterium | reverse complement strand
TACCGTCATTCTCCACATCAACGCTCTGTCCGCCAAGCATACCGTAAATGCCGGTCTTCTGTGCCATGATCCGGACTGCACGAATCACCTTCTCTTTATCTTCCGTCAGATCAAATGCACGGAACATTGTCTCATAAGCATAGTTCAGAAGCGTCACTCCACTCAGTACCCCCATTGCTTCACCATATACTTTATGTGTGGTCAGACGCCCCCGACGATAATCATCATTATCAATTGCCGGAAGATCATCATGAATCAGAGAATGTGTATGAATCATTTCGATTCCCGCCATAAACGGCTCAGCAAGTTTCTCGTCTCCGCCAAACAGACGAAGTGTCTCCAGAAGAAGAATCGGACGAAGTCTCTTCCCACCGGCACACATGCTGTAATTCATGGCCTGTGCCATTGTTGTAGAAAAACCTTCTTCTTTTGGGAGCCATCTGCGGATCACTTCTTCTGCATAATCAGTTCTCTGCTGTAATTCCTCTTTAAAATTCACGTAATGTCCCATCCTCATCCATCTGAAGCATCTTCTTTTCTACAGTATCCATTCTGTCACTGCAGTATTTCAGAAGCTCCATACCTTTTTTGTATAAACGAAAAGAATCCTCCAGTGATGTCTCACCACTCTCCAGCTTTTCAGCAATGGTGTCCAGTTCCTGAAAGACTTCTTCAATCTCTTTATCCTGTGTATCAGTTTTCTGAATCTGTTCTGTCATTTATCCCAGTCTTCCTTATTCCAGTTTACATTCCTGCTGCTTCGCACTTCTGCTTCGATCACACCATCTGTTACAGAAATTTCCACCCTGTCTCCTGAATGGACCTGATCTGTAGATGTGATTCCATTACCATCTTTATCTGCAACAAAAGAATATCCCTGATTTAATTTGTACAGTGGTGACAGTCCTCTGTAACGTTCCAGATAAAGTCCCAGCGTATGCCGTTCTTCTGCCAGACAGTTTTTCATTGCTTTCCGAAGTCTCTCATCCAGGTCTGCCAGACGCTGCTGATCATCCCGAAGTTTCGTCTCAGGATTCAGATACTGAAAACGCATCTGATACTGTTCCAACTGTCCTCTGACAAGCTCTGTTCTTCTCTGCATCCCTCTCTGTATGCGGTCCTGAAAGCCGATAATCGTCTGCAGAGTCTGTCTGAAATCAGCCACTGCAAGCTCCGCTGCTGCCGATGGTGTCGGAGCACGCAGATCCGCTACAAAATCAGCAATCGTAAAATCTGTTTCATGTCCCACTGCAGAAATGATCGGCGTTCTGCACTCAAAGATTGCCCTGGCAACTTTTTCTTCATTAAATGCCCAGAGATCTTCGATGGATCCACCACCTCGTCCCACAATGATCACATCCACATCCGCATTGTCCAGCATATGGATTCCTCGCACAATACTGTCTGCTGCACCATCTCCCTGCACAAGTGCCGGGTATAATATGATCTGCAGATATGGATTACGTCTGAGCGAGATGTTCCGAATATCCTGTACTGCCGCACCTGTAGGCGCAGTGACTACTCCGAGTCTCCCTGCAAACGGAGGAATGGCCTGCTTGTACTCCTGCGCAAACATTCCCATCTCTTCAAGTTCTGCCTTCAGAGCAAGAAAACGCTCATAAAGTGCTCCTGCCCCTTCAAGTGTGATTTCCTTTGCGTACAGCTGATATCTTCCATCCCTCTCATAGACATCAACCGCACCGCCAACAACAACGCGGTCGCCATCCTTCATACGAAATGCCAGACCTCTTCTGTGTCCGGCAAACATCACGCAGGAAAGTACTCCTGTTTCATCCTTCAGTGAAAAATAAATATGTCCGCTGGTATGATATTTACAGTTGGATACTTCGCCCTTGACATAGATCTTCTGCAAAATAAAATCCTGCGTGAACATATTTTTGACATATCGATTGATCTGCCCTACTGAAAAAATTGTTTTCATGCTTCTTATTCTGTGCTTTCTTCAGACGCTTTCTTAGAATCTTTCTGATCTTTTGAATCTTTTCCGTCTTTCTTTGATGAACGGATGATGATCTTTGCGGAATGAGTCTGACGGCGTGGTCTCTTATGTTCCTCGCCGGAATCTTTTTTACCACTGGCAATTTTTCCAAGAATACCATTAACAAAAGAACCGGAATCTTCTCCACCAAAAAGTTTCGCAAGCTCTACTGCCTCGTTGATTGCAACACCAACCGGCACATCCTCATCCATCTTCATTTCATAAACAGCCAGACGCAGTGCTGTCAGGTCTACACGGCTCATTCGTGTAGTCTTCCATCCACGGCTGTAGTCATTCAGAATCTGGTCGATCTCATCCATGTGTTCCAGAATATGCTGGTATTTTGCCTGCATTTCTTCCTGATCTTTTTCTTCCAGCTCTCCAAGTGTATCAAAATACATAGAAACCTGGTCTGACATTTCATTTTCAGAATTAAACTGGGTCATAAACAGCAGTTTAAAAATATGTTCTCTCTGTTCGCTTCTTCGCATGTTTCCTCCTAAGGAAATGTCTGCTAAAGCAGACATTCATTATTTCCATATAAAACCATGGTTACCCGCATTTCATGCTCCTGTAACCATATCCCACGATTCGCAATCCGAATCATTATTCTACTTGCTCATCATGGGAGCCTTCCAAAACGCTATATCTCTACATATGCAAGCATATTCCAATCTCTATCGTTTTTTCAGGGCTTGATAAAGAAAAAAGGAAAGAAACCCTTTCCTTTTTTCTGGTTGCTCTTACTTACCTTCTATTACTCTTACTTATCATTCTCCATGTCAACACCTGCAATGCGGATATTTACATCTGCAACTTCCAGACCCGTCATGTTTTCAATAGATGATTTAACTTTATCCTGAACCTTCCTGCTGACTTCCAGGATATTTTTTCCGAACTCAATATTCAGAGTAAGATCTACAGTCACAACGCCTTCCAGTACAGTTACTTTAACGCCCTTTGAAAGGTTCTTAACGCCAAGCTTGCTTACCAGTTCGTTCGTGATATTTCCTTCCATGGAAGCAACACCTTCAACTTCTGTAGCTGCAAGTCCTGCAATAACAGTTACGACTTCATCAGCGATCTTAACCTCGCCGATTCCTCCTACATCCTGTAATTTATAAGTTGTTCTTTTTTCTGCCATTCCAATTCCTCCTGCGGATTCCGAATCGAATATCTGTAACTGCTCACAGTTACAACTTTTTCTATTATTTCATAGATTTAGTATATCAAATCTGACCTCAAAATAAAAGCGTTTTATTTACTGAATTCTGTCAGTACCAGATTCGGATTACGGTCTTCTGTCATTCCTACACTCCATGCATTTACAAACAGCAGAAGCGGATTTCCTTTAAGGTCTGTAACTTTCTTCATATCAGAAGTTCCTGTGATCTTCGCCACATCAACTTCTTCTTTATTTGCGATCCAGCGGATATGCTCATACGGCAGATTTTCCAGACGGATCTCTACATTATATTCATTTTCCAGACGATATTTCAGTACATCAAACTGCAGAACACCGACAACACCGACAATGATCTCTTCCATACCTGTATTAAACTCCTGGAAGATCTGGATTGCACCTTCCTGTGCGATCTGGTTGATACCCTTGACAAACTGTTTACGTTTCATGGTATCAATCTGACGAACACGTGCAAAATGTTCCGGTGCAAAAGTCGGAATTCCTTCAAATGCGAATTTCTTTCCCGGTGCACAGATCGTATCACCAATGGAGAAGATACCCGGGTCAAATACACCGATGATATCTCCGGCATATGCCTCATCTACGACATGACGGGACTCAGCCATCATCTGCTGTGGCTGAAGAAGACGCATCTTCTTATCGCCCTGCACATGATAAACTTCCTGGGATGCATCAAATTTACCGGAGCAGATACGCATAAATGCAATTCTGTCTCGGTGAGCCTTATTCATATTTGCCTGGATCTTAAATACAAAAGCCGAGAAATCATCGGACATCGGATCGATCTCACCTTCATCGGATACTCGTGGAAGCGGTGAAGTTGTCATCTTAAGGAAATGCTCCAGGAATGTTTCCACACCAAAGTTTGTCAGTGCAGAACCAAAGAATACAGGTGTCATGTTTCCTTTACTTACCTGTTCCTGGTCAAAATCCACACTTGCACCGTCCAGAAGCTCGATTTCTTCCATAAGCTGTTCTCTCTGGTCCGGATCTACGATGTCATTCAGACGCTCATCATCGATATCGATCTCCTCGATCACACCTTCCTTTGTTCCCTTCTGTGTATCAGAGAATGTCAGAACTTTATGTGTATTGCGGTCATAAACTCCACGGAATTTCTTACCGGAACCGATTGGCCAGTTAATTGGACATGTTGCGATTCCGAGTTCTTTTTCTATTTCATCCAGAAGATCAAACGTATCATTTGCATCTCTGTCCATTTTATTGATAAATGTAAAAATAGGGATATGGCGCATAACGCAGACCTTAAACAGTTTTCTGGTCTGTGCCTCTACACCTTTACTTCCGTCGATGACCATGACTGCTGAGTCTGCTGCCATCAGTGTACGGTAAGTATCCTCAGAGAAATCCTGATGTCCCGGAGTATCCAAAATATTGATACAATAACCGTCATAATGAAACTGCAGTACAGATGAGGTTACGGAAATACCTCTCTCTTTCTCTATTTCCATCCAGTCAGATACAGCATGGCGGGCTGTAGCTTTACCCTTAACACTTCCTGCCAGATTAATGGCACCTCCATACAGCAGGAACTTCTCTGTCAGAGTTGTCTTACCTGCATCCGGGTGGGAGATAATGGCAAAAGTTCTTCTCTTTTCTATTTCGTTTGCATACTTAGACACGTTTTGCCTCCTGTCTGTCATGTAACTGTTCATCATCTTCACAGTTACCC
>CAVBPN010000072.1:0-2401 GCA_963597235.1 bacterium | reverse complement strand
TCTTCAGACGGCCCTTCAGACAGGTGTATTATCACTGATCTGCCTTCTGGTATTCTGGATCAGATATTTTATCCTGTTTTTTAAGAATATCCGACGAGGAGAGAAGAAAGAACTTCTTTTGCTCAGATGCGGCGTAGCAGCCGGCATTCTTGGATTTTTGTTAATGGGTATGCTGAATGATTCCAACCTTGCGGTCTCACCGGTATTCTGGTGTATCCTTGGGATGGGAATTGCAATGGAACAGAAAACCTTTCACAGTTAAATGCTGTGGAAGGTTTTTTTGTACTAAATCCCACTCTGGAACATATATTAATGTAAAAGGGGCATGGCCATTCATGGTAACAGAGAGGTGAGGACGATCAGGGCGGGACAGATTCAAAGTCTTTTTGCCGGAAATATCCGGAAACTGCTGGAAGAAAGTGTGGTGGATTACGAGAAACTTTACGAGATCAGGCTTCGGACAGGCCGGCCGGTGTTCCTGTGCTACGGGGATGGAGAAAAATTTCTCCGGACGGGAAACGGACTTCCATACCGCGTGACGAGACAGGATCTGAAAGAAACGCTGGAATATATTAGCGGATATTCGCTGTATGCCTACGAAGATGAGATTCGCCAGGGATATTTAAGCGTGCAGGGAGGGCATCGAGTGGGCATCACCGGAAAAGTAATCCTGGATGGAGAACGGATCCGGGGGATGAAATATATTTCCTGCATCAATGTCCGGCTGGCACATCAGGTGCAGGGCTGTGCGGATGCAGTGATGCCGTATATCCGGAAAGAAAAGGAAATCTGTCATACGCTGCTCATATCGCCGCCAAGATGTGGCAAAACAACACTGCTCAGGGATATGATCCGGCAGATCAGCAATGGAACGGATGAGATACCTGGGGTGACCGTTGGCGTTGTGGATGAGCGAAGTGAGATTGCCGGGTGCTATCAGGGTGTGCCACAAAACGATCTGGGAATGCGGACGGATGTGTTGGACGCCTGCCCGAAAGCACGGGGGATGCAGCTGCTGCTGCGTTCGATGTCCCCGGTGGTAGTCGCTGTCGATGAACTTGGGAAAAAAGAAGATTTCAAGGCTGTGGAATCGGTGATCCACTGTGGTTGTAAGCTTCTGGCAACGGCTCATGGAAATTCGCTGGAGGATGTCCTGAGCCAGCCGTTCTTTCAGAAACTGAGAAAGATGGAAGTGTTTGAGCGGTATATTGTGCTCGGAAAAAAAGGACATGCTGGAAGCATTGAGGGAATTTATGACGGGAAAGGAAAAGCATGCTGAAACTGGCCGGAGCAGTTCTGATCATCCTGGCATCTGCGGGAATGGGGTATTCGAGGAGCAGGGAACTGACCCGGAGGGAAAGAAATCTGGAGGAGTTTTTGCAGGTGATTCTGTGTCTCAAGGGAGAAATCCGGTGTGGAAACAGTTCCCTGCCGGATGCACTGAAGGATACTGCACACAGATGCCCGAAAACATACGAGACATTTCTAAACGGTGCAGCGCTCAGTATGGAATCCAATACAGAAGAATCTTTAGATACGATTTTTCAAAAATGTGCCGGAGAGTATCTGGAAGAGCTGGCTCTTGGTCAGGAAGAAAAAAGAAAAATAAGCCTTCTGGGCGAGCGTCTTGGATATCTGGACCGGGAGATGCAGCTTCGACAGCTGGAACTGTATGAGGTGGATTTTCAGTATCTGCTTCAGGAACTGAAGCGTGATGAGACAGAAAAGAAAAAACTGTATCGAAGTCTCGGAGTCATGGGCGGCATCATGCTTGCAATCGTATTCTGGTAATGCCGGAGAAAGGAGGGAGAATGGAAGTCACTATCATATTTAAGATCGCGGCAGTTGGAATTCTGGTTTCCATTCTTTCACAGGTACTGAAGCACAGTGGCAGAGATGAGCAGGCTTTTATGGTCAGTCTGGCAGGCCTTTTGATCGTCTTATTTTGGATAGTTCCGTATATTTATGAACTGTTTCAGAATATCCAGAAATTATTTGTGATCTGAATGATCTGCGATACAGACATAGCTGACAGACGGGTGTGGAAAGAAGAAAAATTGCATTCGGAAACAGGAGGAAAAATGGATATTATCAGGATTTCACTTCTGGGAATCTGCGGTGTGGTGCTCGGCTTTTTTATGAAAGGAACCAGACCGGAGTACGTTACGTTTATAACGATGGGGATAGGCGTTATGATTCTCGACCTGGCGGTGGATAAACTGGAATATCTGTTTCAGACGGTCGGGAAAATACAGCAAAGTCTTTCGATCGATCCGGAATATTTTTTTACATTGATCAAAATGGTAGGAATCACATATATCGGGCAGTTTTCGGCGGGAATCTGCAAAGATGCCGGGCACCAGGCAACCGCTGCTCAGATTGAACTGTTCTGTAAGCTATC
>CAVBPN010000071.1:0-20358 GCA_963597235.1 bacterium | reverse complement strand
GTTTACCGGTGTACGGATAACGTCCGGTAGCTACAATATCATGACATGTCATAAGTTCCGGCTTCATACGGTCAGTCAGAACAACTGCCATTTTAGTTGACAGTTCACGAAAAGTCAGTTTTGAGAGATTTTCATCTGCAATTGTTACATTTCCGGAAATGATCCTGAGCTGGCGTGTGATACTTTTCAAAATTGTTGATTTTCCCGCACCATTCGGTCCAATCAGTGCTACAATCTCTCCTTTCTCGATTCCGATACAGATATCATGGATCAGAGCCTTTCCGTCATACCCCACCGTCAGATTATCCATATTCAAATATTGATCTGCCATATTATCTTTTTCCTTTCTGACGTTTCAGCATCATTCCGATTACAACCGGTGCACCAAAAATCGATGTTACGGTACTGATATTCAGTTCCAGTGGTGCAAATGCAGTTCTCGCTATCAGATCACTAAGCATACAGAAAACCGCTCCTCCCAGAAAAGTTCCCGGTATAACCACCAGAGGTCTCGAAGTATTCAATGCCTGTTTCACCAGATGAGGTACTGCAATTCCCACAAAAGAAATCGGTCCTGCAAATGCAGTTACCGTAGCGGAAAGGATACTGGACAGAAGAATCAGTGCCACACGAAAGATTTTAATATTAACTCCCATACTCTGCGCATAGGCTTCGCCCAGCTGATAAGCACCAATCGGCTTGGAAAGCATAAAAGTCAGTGCAACAGCAACAGCTATGATCACCGATGCAATCTGCACATTACTCCAGCTCATACCAGAAAAACTGCCCTGAGACCAGCCATGAAGATTTACGATATCGGAATCTTCTGCAAAAGTAACCATAAAATCTGTGATTGCAGAACAGATGTAGCCGATCATCGTTCCGGCAATCAGAAGTGTTGCCATATGTTTTATCCGTCTGGATACCAGAAGGATAAATCCTGTTGCAATCAATGAACCAACAAAAGCAGCAATCACTAATGTATAAGAAGAAACTTTATTAAATTTCTCCAGAAAATAAATCATTGCCAATGCTACAACCATCTTCGCACCAGATGATATCCCCAGAAGGTAAGGCCCCGCAATAGGATTTTCAAAAAATGTCTGTAACAGGAAACCAGATAGAGAAAGTGCCCCGCCCAGGATTGCTGCCATCAGAAGACGTGGCATACGGATTTTCCAGATAATATTGTATTCTGTCTGTGCGCCTTCGCGCAGAAAAATAATCTTAAGAATACGTGAAACCGGAATATTTGTAGTCCCGGTATTGATATTTAATATCAGAATTGCAAAAAGTGCCGCTGCAAGCACTGCAAATACTGCTGCATAGCGCGAACGCCGTCGAAAGTTTTCCATATGAAAAGCTCCTGCGCTTTCACCAGTCTGTACTTTCATCATAACTACTCCTGTATTTAATCAATTTTTGTCATAAACGTCATCTGACTCGCATCCCCACCGGTAAGCATAAGATGAAAATCTGTGATCATATTTCCCACAATGTCAGTCGCCTGATAGAGATATTTACCCGCACACCATACATTTCCTTCTTTGACAGCCTTAAAGTCCCCAAAAAGCTCACTCTTCTGTAAAAGTTCATCCACACTGTTGATCGGGTCATCAATCGTTCCATTATATACAAGATAATCTGCATCGATCGCCTGAGTATAAAATTCTTCCATTGTCATCGGTACGGAAGATCGTTTGGTTTCTTCTTCGGAATCTACCTGAGTCGGCACATAACGACCGCCAGCGATCTCAATCATTTTGGGCACATAGTCCGTTGGTTTTCTTACAACAACAGAACCATCTGTATTAATATAGAAGAAAGCCACTGTTTTTTCTGTATTTTTGAAATCTTTCAGCTCTGTGATTACTTTTGCCTGCTCATCAAAGAACTCTTTTGCCTCATCTCTTTTATCAACCATTTCCGCATAAACTTTGATCCATTCGGTACGCCCAAGCGGATGGTTCTCATAACTGGAACGGTCTGTGAATACGGGAATTCCCATCTGCTCAATCATCTCCTGTACCTTCGGAGTATGCAGGATCATGGTAGATTCAATTGCCAGATTGCATCCGGAATTTACAAGAAGTTCATAATCCGGTTCGCTGTATTTACCTGCAAAAACAATATCACCGTTTTCCATTGCCTGTTTTGCTGCATCAACATACCAGCCAGATGACTGAAGAGAAGAAAATTTGATATTATCCAGTGCATCCAGCGAAGAAAACAATGACATTGCCGAAGTCGCTGCCAGATAAATATTGTCCAGTGGTTTCTGAAGCACTGTGATGTCTTCATCCAGACCATCAGGTGCACTCTTTCCTTCCGGGACGAGCAGGAACTGTCCGCTGTCCGGTACATCAATCAGAGTATAGTCATCATTATAATAGTATATATGGAAACATTCTGCAAAATCATTCTGCATCTCCGACTGAAAAGTCAGTCCCGGAATTTCCGGTGCAGAAGAATCATTATCTGCTGCTTTTGCATTCACCGACAGGCTGAGAACCCCTACTATAAGAAGACATACAGTCAGAAATGACAGCCACAGGTTTCCTACATTTCTTTCTTTCATCATTTTCCTTTTATCCTCCGGTTTTTATATACGGGCGATCCGAAGACCGCCCGTTTAATTACTATATTTCATTACTGTTCTATATCTGTATTATCTGTCGTATCAGTATCTTCTGCTGTTGTATCTGTATTTTTCTCAGTATCACTGCTGTGTGCACTCACCGCTGATTTGTAGAGTTTTAAAGCTTCTTTTTCACATCCGAACAAGGCTCCGTATACCTTACTCCACTCATATTTTGCAAGAACATCCTTCTCATCTTTGGAACGATCCAAAATCATTGGAATCTTGAGGATAGCAAGTTTCTCTGCAAAATCAATCATTGCCGGATACTTCGCTTCAATCGGATTTTCATCAGTTGTTTCCTCTGTGCTGTCCTCTTCTACAGTTTCTTCTGCATCTTCCTCATCAGCACTGTCTTCTGTCTCTTCAGCCAGGATATCAGATGGCACAATTGCCAGCTTACATTTATTCTGCACAAGTTCCTTCAGATCAGCTTTATCATATGTTCCTACTGCAGTAATATCACCCTTTCCAAGCCCTTCTTTAATCGCATCGATCTTGCAGTCATCTTCTGTAACAGCAACAGCAGATACATTTTTATCTGCACCGATCTTATCGATCATTTCAAGTGCTACATCAGACGCAACATACGTCTTGTCCATCGGAAGCTGAACCACAATAATCGATTTATCAATTCCCGCCGGAATCTGATCTGCTTTGTCTTCCGGCACAAGAAGATAACGAATGACTTCCTGCTTATAAAGTTTTGCATAATCCTGTTCGGAAGCTGCACTTTCTTCTCCATCTGAACCGGTGGACTTAACTTCATTCTCTTCACCCGTACTGTCTGTAGAGGTCTGTACTGTACTGGTCTGTGTAAGATCCACGCTGTCTTTGCCAAACTCATCATTCAACGTGACCTCCAACACTGTCATATCGTTGTTGTAATAATGAATCTTAAACATTTTGGAATGTTCCAGTTTCAGTGAACTCATATATTCCAGTCCAGTGATCTTTGGTGCCGCATCATCTTTGTACACAGTACCTGCATCCGTCTCAGCATCTTCACCATCTGCAAGTTTCGTAGAATTTCCGGCTTTCTTCGCAGTCACTCCGCTGCCGGAACTTTGGGATGAACTGCTTCCGGTGTCCATTCCAAAATACAGTGTATATTCAATTTCATATGGTTTGGACATTGCAGTTGTACAACCTACCACTTTATTATTTGCATTCAGTTGTACCGGAATTTTAAAAGTTGTATAATCGTTTCCCTGTTCTACCGGATCATACTGGTTTCCATTTGCCTTAAGATAAATCCACTTTCCACTGCTAAACGTAACATACGCCCATGCCTGACCATTTTCCACACTAATCTTATCACAGGTAATGTTCAGTCCATGTGTACCAGTACCACCTGACCAGGAGAAAGTAAAGGCATCTGAACCATACTCCCCATCTTTTAAGCCACCGGCTGAAGAATCTACCTGGCTTGTCTTTCCGTCCGTGCTGGATTTATACTTACTTGTACTGCCGGAACTACTGCCAGATCCACTTCCACCCGTTGTAGTTTTTGTTGATGTTGGTGTCGGAGTTGGTGTTTTCGTTGGCTTCTTAGTCGGACCAGGTGTCGGAGTTGGTGTTGTTGTTTTGCTGGTCTCCGCATTAAATTTTAATGTATGATCATACCACATCTTATCTTTTTCGCCTGCCTCGTAATAACGATGAGAACGGGCTGCCAGCTTAATTTCCTGATTCAGGCCGGACAACGGAATTTCATATGTATACTTGCCATTCGAATCTACTTTGTAAGAAATAAGACTGCTGTCACCTGCTTTCAGCGCATTTTCTTTGGTTCCCAGAAACAGCTTGTCATATCCTGTTCCACTCAGGGTAATGGTCGCAATGATTTTTCCGCTCTTTACTGTAATCATACAGTCCGTAATCTTGAACATGGTAGCAGTACCAGATACATGTGTTACAGTTCCTGTATAAGTTCCATCTTCCGGCACCTCACTTGATGGTTTGATCGTCGGGGTCGGGGTCGGTGTTGCTGTAGGAGTCGGTGTTGCCGTAGGATTTACATCTGTTCCCGGTGTATCAGCTCCGTTTTTCGTAATGTGGATTGTATACTCAATATCATGTGGCTCTGTCATGGCGATCGTTGTTCCGGTGATAACCATATCTTTATTTAACGTTACCGGAATCTCAAAATAAGAACCACCATCATTACTTGTCGGCTGATATTCTGTACCATTTACAACAATCTTTGTAAATTTATCACTGCTGAACTTAATAGTCGCATATGTCTGTCCGCCTTTGACCGTGATACCCTCACAGGTAATCTTGGTTTTACCGGTGCCTCCGTTAAAGCTGAAGTCATCTGCTTTATAAGTACCATCGGCCAGTGAGGCAGCTGCCCCGACTTCTGCGATACTTTCTTCTGAGTTTTCACTGTCCTCTTCCAGACTTTCGATACGATAATCCTTTTCATCTGTATCCTGTAATTCATCTGTCGAATTCTCTTCAAGTGCACCAATCTTCCAGAGGGAATCTGATTCTTCTTCTTCTTCTTCTTCTTCTGCACTCTTTGAAAGCATTCCCTCTTCTGAACTGTCTGCTGAGGTGTCCTCTGCCGTTGTCTGTGCTGTTTCTGAAGTTTCTACACCATTATCCGTGCCCGTTTCCTGTGCTGGTTTCTCTGACACCTCAGAAGGAAGCATCATATAAAGTTCTTCGTCTGTATACCAGATTCCAGAATCACTGTTCCCCGGAACATAAGCAGCTTTTGCTCCCAGATACTTCGGTTCAATATAGAACAGATAATGATATCTGCCTGTTTCATCCAATGTTCCCTCAATCACAGGTGTCTTGTCTTCATCTGTTCTGTTTCCAATATATAGTCTGTTATAAGCTGTATTCGCTGAAACAATCTCAATCAGAATGGACTCATCCTCTGCGTATGCTCTTTTTTCTGTAATCTGAAGAAATTCTTCATTTACTGGTACATTGTTCGCATTCTGCTCTTTTTCATCCTCTGCTGTTTCTTTTGCCTGCTCAGGCACCTTTGTTTCTTCGTCTGCTTGTTCACCAGTTTCCTCGCCTGCTTGTTCCTCTGACGAATTATCGCTGTTCTCCTGTGCTGGTAGATTTTCTGCTGATGCCATAACTGATGCCTGCGGCATAGCTGTTATACTCAGTGCAAGAAATGCAGCAAGAAATTTTTTCGAATGCATACTTACCTCTCTCCTTTTTTATAAAACACTTTTATAAGTACTTCATATAGGATTTTTCCAAAATATAAAGTCTACTCTCCGATTCAGATGAGTAGACTTCAGTCGCACAAATAAAACATCCTTATTAAATATAACCGGATGTTTTGTTTCTGTGAAATTCTGCTTTTCTCGGAAGCTTTTCACTGATCCCCAGCAGGTCTCCTGGCTTGCAGAAACATACTCACACCTTCTCACGCACTTTTTCACGCAATGGCTTCTGTGATTTTCTCTTATTGCTTACAGTGACCGGATCGCTCAGGATTCTCACCTGATTCCCTATTATCTGCCTGTGGCAGCACTGGAGTTCCTATATTCTGTTTCATTATAGCAATATATCTGCTATGATGCAAGGCTTCATCTCCGATATGGATAATTAATTACATAAAGAAGCTATCTCTTTAAACTGTCAAAAACAGGGGTTTGGTTTTCCCGATTATTATTTGTCATTCCCGAAAATAAATGTTATGATTAAAATATGGATTGCAGTGCGCGGAGCATTCCAGTTACACCAGACATATAACTATGTCTGAATTTAACTATATAAGGAGATCATTATGAAGCAAAGAAGAAAAATTTTATTGGCACTGTTGCTCAGCGCATCAGTAGCAGCTACTCCGATGGCTTCAGTATCAGTTTTTGCGGAAGATCTGGATATTGCAACGGTCGAAGAAGTTGACGTAACACCGGAAGAAGATTCTGACTCAGCAGACATTTCTGTTTTAGCGGACGAAACAGAGAATGCTGATCTGACAGCAAACGAGACTACAGAAGAATCTGATCTGGCCGATGCTGATTTATTCAGCGCAGGAGATATCGCTGAATATGCTGCGGGAGATTCTGTCTCAGAAGCAAAAACCCATTCCATCAAAGTTTCTGTTACCAACAGCGAAGGTGTTGCTTCCGGCATGTATGCCATGGATGATGCTATCGTTACCAAGCAGGACGACGGCACTTATCTGGTAAAAATGCATCAGGCAAGCGAGAACAGAAACTACATGGCTCTCGTAAGTGGTACAACGGATGCTGACATAGCTGTTGCTACTCAGCATAAGGTTGACTGGTACGTAGCTGATTCTTCCTATTATTATACCATTCCTGTTGCAAGCCTCAGTGATACTGTTTATGCAAGCTTCAGTAAGACTGCAAACGTCAACAAAGGCTCCAAATGGGGCAATGTCCAGACCATCACTTTTGACACCACTTCCATGGCAGATACTGACAAGAGTGACGTTGATGCTTCCGGCATGAACAAACAGGCTGCTCTGGATTATTCTTCTGTAGATACAGCTCTGGCAACTGTTCCGGAAGATCTTTCCATCTACACAGACGAAACAGCCAATGCTGTTACTTCTGCCGTGAAAGCACTTAGCGGTACATACAAAGCTGCAACACAGGATGACGTTGACAAACTGGCCACCGCCATCAGCGATGCTGTCAATGCTCTGATTGAGCGAGGACTTCTCGCTGTTACAAATGAAACCTTAATGTTTAACGTTGAAAAAGCTATTCTCAGAGACGGCAAGCTCATCGTTACCCTTCACGGAACAGGTTATCATTATCTGTACAAAGGCACTTATGAAGAAGCTGTTGCAAATAGTGATAGCAGAGACAACTGGATCGCTGGTAAAGAAGTTAATGGTAAATGGCAGTTCACCATTCCTGTATCCGAAGGTGAAACCTTCCTTCCAATCGTAGCCATCTCCAACAGCTACCTTACAAAATACGAACAGGGCAAGAATACTCTGGAAAGAGCTTTCTACCCTCGCCAGCTTGTTATTGATCAGGACGCTGCTACTTTAGTTACCGGCGATTACAATCATACAAAAGATCTGACAGTTAACAACAGTGTCAAAATGTTCAACGTTACCGCTGCTTCTCTTCAGACAGTTGGTGGTCCAAACTCCAACAACTACAAGGAAACACTCCATCTGATCATGGGAAGTACCAGCTACGATAAAGTATTTATTGGTTCCGCTGAAGATGCTGCCAACGCCGAGACAACAACTGATATCACTGACAAAAAAGCAGATCTCGTTGTAAAAGCAAATGCTATGGGTGGAACAGCTACTACAGATTATCTTGAAAAAGATGTAACATTCTCCTTCCATTCTGTAAAGAATGATACATGGTATGAACGAGTATTCAATATCAGCAAAACAAACGGCACCCTTACCGTAACACCGGTTCTGGTTCCTGCAACAGCAATCACACTGAATGAATCTGCTCAGAAACTTGAAACCGGTAAAACCCTTACATTAACCGCTACCGTTACACCTGTTACTACAACAGACAAAGTAGTATGGACTTCCAGCGATGCAAGCGTTGCAACCGTATCCGAAGATGGTACTGTTACAGCAGTAAAAGAAGGAACTGCTATAATCACAGCAACCGCCGGCAATGTAAAAGCAGAATGTACGGTTACAGTTTACAAAGCAGCTGTAAAAGATGATCCGGCTAACAACACTCCAGCTAACAATGATCAGACAAACAACAGCCAGACAGACAATGCTCAGATCAAAGTTACACAGATTAAAATTGCTGCAACTCCATCCCGCAATATTGCAGCTGGCAAGAAAGTACAGCTCAAAGCTACTGTATCTCCTTCCAATGCTGCAAACAAAGCTGTAACATGGACTTCCAGCAACAAAAAAATTGCAACTGTCAATGCCAAAGGTGTTGTAACATTTAAGAAAAATGCAGGCGGCAAGAAAGTAACCATCATAGCTACCGCAAAAGATGGAAGCAAGAAAGCTCAGAAGATTACGCTTACCTGCATGAAAGGTTCTGTAAAGAGCATCAAGCTTTCCGGAAAAACTACTGTTAAAGCAGGAAAGACAACCAAATTAAAAGCAAAAGTTACTACTCAGAAGGGTAAAGCAAACAAATCCGTTGTATGGACTTCCAGCAATACCAAACTTGCAACAGTTGACAAGAATGGTAAAGTAAAAGCTGTCAAAGGCAAAAAGGGCACTGTTAAAATCACAGCAAAAGCTACTGACGGTTCCGGCAAGAAAGCTACCATCAAGATCAAAATCAAATAAAAAATTCCTGGTTATTTGATAATACCAGAACACCAAAATATCCTCAGCGGCTTAAAACCGTTGAGGATATTTTTTATGTTCGAACATTTTATTTTTTGGAAGTATCATCCTTTGAAGTATCTTTTGCATCATCTGTTGTTTCTACTTCATCCGACTCTTTCTGAGGATTGGTAACTTTAACCTTATGGTCATACCACTTATTTTTTTTACCGATCAGGGCAAGATCAAATTCTTCATCAATGGTTTCCACCGGAATATCAAATCCATAAACTTCATCTGTCATTCCATCACTGTATGTAACAGTATCTGTTGTTGGCTCAAGAAGTTCTGCACCGTCTTTCTGTGCATCTTCTGCTGTTCCGACAAACAGATTTACGATATTTTTTGAGGCGAGGCTTACATGAAGTGTCATTTTTCCATCTTTGACTGTAAGAGTTCCTTTACCGTCATTTGCTTCATTCACATGGAACATAGAACTGTCTGTATCAAATTCCGCACTGTAAGTTCCATCTTCCAGAATATCTGACTTTGTAGACTTTTCTTTGGAGTCCGCACTGTCTGCGGCTTTTGCTTCTGTTGTCTTTGCAGCATCTCCATCTGTATCTTTAGCTGTCGCAGTAACCGTTTTGGATTCGGATGTCTCTGCCAGAACCGGACTGAAACTGCCAAGTACCATAGCTCCACTTAATACGCATGCCATCATTGTCACTGAACGTTTCATAATACTTTCCTCCTGTTTGTACAGGAAATGCCCGGAAGAACATTCAGCCTTCCGGGCAGTCCCATTATCTTACATAAATTATGTATCGTTAATTATTCTTCTGCTTCTGCATCATCTGCAACTTCTGCAGTATCATCTGTTGTTTCAGCAGAATCATCTGTTACTTCTTCGCTGTCATCTGCAGCATCTGTTCCCAGAGAATCAATTGCAGCTTTTGTATGTTCTACATAGAGATCTTCTACAGCTTCAATTCTTCCAAGTCCTTCGATCTGGCAGTCAACACTGTCAAATTCTCCGGATGCTTCAAACTGGCTCTTCCAGGAATCGTCATCATCACCGGCCATATCGTTGTTTGCGTGGTCACCTGCAACAACCATCAGCGGACGAAGAACAACTTTCTTGAATCCTGCATCTTTAACTTTTGCGATAACTTCTTCGCATGCTGTGTCTTCCGGCTCACCTTCTACAGTACCGATGAAAGCGTTTGTAAATCCAAGGTCTTCCATCTGTGTCTGCATCTGATCGTATGTTACATTAGCTGTATGAGATGTACCATGTCCCATAAATACAAATGCTGTTCCGTCTTCTGCTGCAGCTTCCATGCTGTCATATCCTGCTACTTTGCAGGCTTCGTCTGTGATAGCCTGAGCAACAGCTTTTTTATCATCATTGATAACAGTAGCGTCATCGCCAACTTCACCAAGCATTGGCTCTGCGATCGCTACAGATTCGAATTTATCTTTGTACTCGTCGATTGCTTCTACCATCTCATCGTATTCAGCACCATGCATCAGATGTGTAGGCTGAACAACAAGATTCTTAACGCCATTATCAACTGCACGGTCAAGAGCCTGCTGCATGTTATCGATCACTTCATCATCTCTTGCTTCTACATGGTTGATGATAATCTGTGCTGTAAATGCACGTCTTACTGACCAGTCCGGATATGCTTCCTGAAGTTTGTCTTCGATTCCTTTGATATCCTCTGCACGGCTGTCGTTGAAAGATGTACCAAAGCTTACTACAAGCAGTTCGTTCTCACCGATTTCATCCTGGTTACGTGGATCATCTTTGGATGCATCACCTGTATCTGCGCCGAAATATTCCGGGCTTGCTTCTTCGCCTTCAACAAGTTCTTTCTGAGCATCTGTCAGTTTGTCCCATGCTTCTTTGGCTGCTTTACAGTCTTCGTCAGTTGTGTCGTTTCTTTCCTGAACGTAGATTTTGTCGATCAGTGCTGCAACTTCGTCTGCAGCTGCCTGGTCATCATCAGAAGCCTCTTCTCCGTCAGTTGCTTCTGCATCCTCTGCAGTTTCTTCTGTTGCGGCATCAGCAGTATCATCAGAAGCATAAATGCTTGCAGATCCCATCATTGTGACTGTTGCTACAGTCATTGCCAGTGCCATTGCTTTTACGATTTTGTTTTTCATGTTTTGTTTCCTCCTGTACCTGTTTTCCATGAAATTTTAAAAAGAATAACAAAGTACGGATTGTACCGGACAGGATTTTTTATTTTTCAAAGGTATCAACTCTTTTTCAGTAATAAAAAAACTCCTGCACCGGGCTAAGAGTTCTGGATTATGGTACAACCAATTACTCGTGATCCGGAATATAAAATCCCCGTACCAATAACAGGCAGGTTTCCTGACTTACAGATCATTACGCGCAAATCGTCTTCCCAGTTACCCAGTGACTGTATATATAACATGATTCCGCATTCCCTGCATACAGTGACGAGATCGTACAGGACTTACACCTGTTTCCCTTTTAACTGACAGTTATTCAAAAAATAATCCCAGCACCCGTTATTTTTATTATTCAATTTCTTACAGAATAGCACTATTTTCATTTTTTTACAAGAGAAAGGATAGTTTTTCATAAAAAACTGAAAATGATCAGACCCGCCAAAAGTGCGTATAATATGGATTTCCCTGTTATAATGCATACAATGAGCAATGCACAGAAAATCCCAGGTGTCAGAAATTCCATGGATATTTTTCCTTTCGCATTTTAACGCGTTATCATAATAGCATAGATGGAAGGAATTGTAAATTATGCACACCATTCCATATTTATGTCATAAAATATAGAGACATATTTTTTGTGACAGAAAGGATTTGCTCATGGAAAATTATCAGATGAATCGTCCATGTGGCCGCCCATATAATGCAACCTGTGGAATGGCAAAAGAGATGATGTCCGGTCAGCAGTGCTCCTGCCGGAATAATTCCAGAAATCAATCGTCCCGTCCTTCTCCATGTCCCTGCCATCTCCCGGATGCAAAGACGCGAGATGCTGAAATGTATACACACATTGATCAGATGGAAGAAGCCATGGCATATGTTCCATGTCAGAAGTTCACAACAACGTATGATCTTGGTTATGCATTGAAAGTGGGAACTGTTTTTCCACAGCTTTGTAAGCCATTCTGCGGAAAGAGAGGTGGTAAGAGATGATGTATCGTAATCAGTGTACTGCCAGAGAAAAATTGATGAATCGCATCAACGAAGTAAGCTTTGCAGTAAATGATGTTCTGCTTTATCTGGATACGCATCCCTGCTGCGAAGAGGTTCTTTCTTTTTATCAGGAATGTGAGCAGGAACGTCAGAAACTGATGAAAGAATATGCACAGTGTTACGGCCCGCTGACCGTCGATGATGCACTGGAATCCGGCGGTGATACATGGAAATGGGTGCAGCAGCCGTTTCCATGGGAATCGGAAGGAGGTTGCAGATAATCTATGTGGAATTATGAAAAAAGGCTTCAATATCCGGTAAATATCAAGACTCCAAATGCTAAGATCGCACAGTTCATCATGAGCCAGTATGGTGGACCGGATGGCGAGATTGGAGCATCTATGCGATATCTTTCTCAGCGATTTACCATGCCAAACCGCATGGCAATGGCAGTACTGAATGATATCGGGACAGAGGAACTGGCGCATTTGGAAATGGTATCCACAATTGTTCATCAGCTGACAAAAGATCTTTCTATGGAAGAAATCGAAAAAAGCGGTTTCGGCCCATATTATATTGATCATACAGTCGGTGTATGGCCACAGGCGGCCGGAGGAGTCCCGTTTAATGCATGTGAATTCCAGAGCAAAGGTGATCCGATAACTGATCTGTTTGAAAACCTTGCTGCGGAACAGAAGGCCCGGGCAACTTACGATAATATTCTCCGTGTTGTCCGAGACATTCCGGAGATAGCCGATCCGATCCGTTTCCTCCGTGCAAGAGAAGTTGTACACTTCCAGCGGTTTGGTGAAGCACTCCGTTCTGTACAGGAACAGCTTGATGCGAAGAACTTCTATGCATTCAATCCAAGCTTCGACTGCCCGCGTGAAGCTTCCTGTAAGACTTCATGACAAATGCCAAAACAGCTCCCCACTGCCGGGGAGCTGCCTGCTTTTCATCACTATTTTATTTACTCGATCACATATGCATTTACGATTTCACCGTAATATGCCACATGGGTATCTCTGTTTGAGCCGGTAAACAGGCTGTCTACATCCTGTGGATAGAATTTTTCTCTGTTCTCTTCTGTCATGGCACCTGTATCCTGTGTCTGTTTATAGACTACTTTACACTCCAGTGTCAATGGAAGTTCCTTTACACCCGGTACGGAAATCATTTCCGGTTCTTCATATGTCAGACCGATTTCTTTTGCTTTATCGATATCTCTTCCGGATTTTGATCCACAGAAACCAAGAATTTTTTTTGCACTGTCGTCAAGCGGAATATTTACGGTAAATTCACCATTTTTCTCAAGAAGACTTCTTGTAAAACGGCTTTCTCTGACAAATGTAGTAAAGATTGGTTTCCCCCATTCTATGCCTACCATTCCCCAGGAGATTGTCATGGAATTTACCCTTCCATCAGCTTTACCGGTAATCAGGACACCGTTTTTTACTCCATTCAGAATCTCTCCCATATGTTCAAACACATCTATTTTTTTCTTCATGATCTCATTTCCTCCTGTTTCGCATACAAACTTTTCTTCTGCTCCTTATCTTAAGATAAAAAAAGAGAATCTGCAAGCATTTTGTACTTTATCCCGTCCGTTTCTGCATGTATAATGAAGAGTAAAAGATATAATGAATATCATACATACAAAGGAGTCCTGTAAACCATGTCATCTGCAAAATCAAAAAACCTCACCGCATCCTATGCCCCGATTCAGGGATTATACTGGATGTATTTTGCTCCCATTATGAGCTTTTCCAGTTTTTACCTTCTCTCCGGCGGATTTACCAACACCCAGATTGGTGTCATTGTAGCAATTGCCAGTGTTCTTTCCGCTGTACTTCAGCCTGTACTTGCAAGTTATGCTGACCGACCGGAGAGCCCTTCCCTGAAAAAAATGATCCAGCTCATGTATCTGTTTCAGATCATACTCGCCGCCGGGTTGTTTGTTTCCCATTCGACTGTCCTTACCGGTGTTCTGTACGGATGCAGCATTACAATGCTTCTGCTCCTGACACCGTTTATCAATGCACTCGGCATGGAAAGCATCAATCAGGGATATCAGCTCAACTTTGGTCTTGCCCGCGGAGCAGGTTCTGTATGTTATGCACTCATCTGCTATGTTCTTGGAATTATTACTGTAAAAGCTGGTCCTGTTTCCATTCCCGTCACAGTCATATTCCTGTGCCTGCTTTCTCTCAGTTGTCTTGCATTTTTTCCTTTTTCCAAAGAAAAAAGCAACTCCACAACTGTTGTGACAGATAATCAAAAAGAAAATAAAAGCAATCCTCTTGCCTTTTTCAAAAAATACAAACGTTTTTCTCTTGTGGTATTCGGATGTATCTTTATTTATTTAAGCCATGTACTTCTGAATAATTTCAGTTTTCAGATTGCCCAGACCAAAGGCGGCGGCAGTGCAGAAATGGGAACCGCATCCGCAATTGCTGCCATGAGTGAACTTCCTGTGCTTTTTCTTTTTGGATTTATCATCAAAAAATTCCGCAGCAATGTACTGCTGAAAGTATCCGGTATCTTTTATACTCTGAAAGCACTTGGTACCCTGCTTGCGCCTGGTATCCCGGTATTCTTCGGTATACAGGTCTTTCAGATGCTTGGCTGGGGACTTATGACCGCAGCTTCTGTTTATTACGTAAATACGGTCATGGAACCAGAAGATGCTATCAAAGGGCAAGCTTACTTCACCATGTCTTACACGCTCGGAAGTGTCCTTGCTTCCCTTCTCGGCGGAAGCCTGATTGATCTTGCCGGTGCCCAGGTAATGCTTCTTTTTGCCACGGTATCTGCACTGTTTGGTGCAGTGATCATTTTCATTTTTGCAGAACACACTTCCGAATAAAAGCACTTAATAATCCGAATTACACTACAAATTTACGAAGTTTTCTGGAAAGTCCATATGCAAGAACGATCTTGATAACATCCGGAATGATAAATGGAATGACGCACCATCCAAGAACAGTTGCAAGACCAACTGCCCCGTTCGCTCTGCTGTAAACTACCATAAACCAGGCTGTTCCAAACGCATAGCATACAATCAGACCTGCGATCATGGAAACAATCTGCATTACAGATTTTTTACCAGGCAGCTTTTCCATTGCCCACATAACAAGTGCTGAAAAAAGAAATCCGATAATATATCCTCCAGTTGTTCCGGCAAGGACACCAATACCACCGGAGAATCCTGAAAATACCGGTACCCCGATTGCGCCAAGCAGGATAAATACCAGTACGGAAAGCGTTCCTCTTTTTCCGCCCAGGACTCCTACTGCTACAAAAACGCCAAATGTCTGCAGAGTAAACGGTACTGCTGCCGGAATGGAAATCCAGGAACAGATTGCCATGATTACTGCAAATACGGCAATATAAACAATGTCATAAGTTTTACTTCTGGTTGCTGCTACTGTACTCATTTTTCTCCTCCTCATGATGACAATTCATTACTGTGAATGGTAATGACCGCTCATCTGTTATCTGGTTAATAAATTAGCATACCGTTTCACAGTTGTCAACTTTTTAATCAAATAAGGTTTACAATCAAACTGTCTGTATATTATTTCTGCTGATGAACATAGACATCCATCTGGTTATACGGAATCACGATTCCATTTGCATCAAATTCCTCTTTGATCCGCTGATTCAGTCTCCATTTCGTCGGCCAGTAACGCTCCGTCGGTACCCAGACACGAAGCCCCATGATCACAGCACTGTCCGCAAGCTCGTCCACAAATACGACCATTTCTTTCGTATCACTCTTTGTATCCGGATCTTCTTTCAGGATTTTTTCCAGGATTCTCTTTGCTTTCTGAATATCCGCCTCATAGGAAATCCCCACCTTGATCTCAAGTTTACGATTTTCCTTTGCAGTTACGTTAATAATCGTACTGTTTGATAAGGTTCCATTCGGCACAACAATTTTCTTATTATCGATACTTAAGAGCGTTGTATAACAGATTTCAATCTTCGCCACCGTTCCCTCGCATCCGTTTGACTGGTCCTGAATAATATAATCACCAACTACAAACGGCTTAAACAGTAAAAGCAGGACACCTCCCGCCAGATTCGCAAGTCCCCCCTGCAGAGCAAGACCTACAGTAACACCTGCCGTACCAAGCAATGCCGCCACAGAAGATTCCTTCACGCCAAGGCTCACTGCGATATTAATGATCAGCAGCACGTATAAGACCGCCTTTCCCGCAGAAGAAGCAAACTGAATCACACCGGCATCGACATTGGCTTTTTCCAGGGAACGTCTCATCACTTTCAAAATCCACTGAATGATCTTCCTCCCCACAAAAAATACAATAACAGAAAGAATAACTTTAATGCAGAATCCCATGACTGCCGGAATCTGATTTTCCATATACTGTTTAAAATTCAAAAGATTTTTAAGACTGTCCTTTACACCACCGATTCCCATTTCCTGCAGACTTTCATCCACCTTGTTGACAGTTTCGCTGACTGTATCCATAAAAAACTCCTTTTCTGACTTCTGAATCTGTATTTGTATGTATCATACATCTCTGAAATTTACTTTTGTATTTATTAATATACCATGATTTTTCGGCAAAAACTATTTTAAATGTTTAAAATACTTATATACAGTGATATAATGGAAACGCTTATAATAATTATATTTTTTTACGGAGGAAAACATGCATATTATAATTGTTGGGTGCGGTAAAGTTGGAAGCACCCTTGCAGAACAATTGCAGGAAGAAGATACCGATCTTACACTGATCGATACAGATGCTGACGTGATCAACAATCTCACGGAAGATATCGATGCCATGGGCATTGTTGGAAACGGTGCCAGCATTAATACACTTATGGAAGCCGGTGTCAAAACTGCAGATATCATGATCGCAGTTACTGCTTCTGACGAATTAAACCTGCTCTGCTGCCTGATTGCACAGAAAACCGGACATTGTCAGACTATTGCCCGTGTACGTAATCCTATCTACAGTAAAGAAATCGGTTTTATCCAGGAAAGACTTGGTCTTTCTATGATCATTAACCCGGAACTTGCCACTGCCAGAGAGATTTCAAGACTGCTGCGTTTTCCGGCAGCCATCAAGATCGATCCGTTTTCAAAAGGTCGTGTGGAACTGCTTAAATTTAAAGTTCTGCCGGAATTCGGACTGGACGGTATGTCTGTTTCTCAGATTACAGATAAGTATCGTTGCGATGTGCTGTTCTGCGCGATTGAGAGTAAAACAACTTTAAGCATCCCGGGTGGTGACCATCTGGTTCATGACGGCGATTTTATTTCTATTATCGCAACACCGAAGAACACCTCTCTGTTCTTTAAAAAAATCGGTCTTAAGACACATCAGGTCAAAAATACTCTGATCATCGGCGGCGGCACGATTTCTTACTATCTTGCAAAAACGCTGTCTGATCTGAAGATCAATGTCAAGATTATCGATAAAAATAAGGAGCGCTGCGAAGAACTCAGTGAAATGCTTCCGAATGCCACGATCATCTGTGGTGACGGCACTGACCGTTCCCTGCTTATGGAAGAAGGACTTTCCACAGTAGAATCCTTTGTCACTCTTACAAATATGGATGAGGAAAATATTTTCCTTTCTCTGTCTGCAAAAAATATGACTCAGGCCAAACTGATTGCAAAGGTAAACCGTCTTCCTTATAAAGATGTTATCGACGAACTTGATATCGGAAGTGTGATCTATCCGAAATATATTACTTCTGATTCCATTCTCCGGTACGTACGTGCCATGCAGAATACGATCGGAAGTAACGTAGAAACGCTCTACCACGTACTCGATAATCAGGCTGAAGCTCTTGAATTTATCATCCGTGATAATTCCCCGGTTGTGGGAATTCCACTTTCCAGACTGAATCTGAAAAGCAATCTTCTTGTCTGCTGCCTCACCCGTGGAGGCACCGTCAGAATCCCTCGTGGCCAGGATTCTATTCAGATCGGTGATAACGTGATCATCGTCACCACTCACAAGGGACTTCGCGATATTCGCGATATTCTTGCTTAAAAAGGAGTGTAGACAGATGAATTTTCGAATTATTGCTTATATTGTCGGATGGGTGTGTAATTTCCAGGCAATGTTTATGGTACTTCCGTGTATTACAGCACTTGTTTATCAGGAACACGAATTTTTCGCTTTTCTGATTTCCATGATCGTATGCCTTATCGTAGGACTTCCGCTGACAATCCGAAAACCCCAAAACAAGGTCTTCTACACCAAAGACGGCTGTGTTGCAGCAGCTTTAAGCTGGCTTGCACTCTGTATTTTCGGTGCTGTTCCGTTTGTTCTCAGCGGATCGATTTCGCATCCGATCGATGCATTTTTTGAAACTGTTTCCGGTTTCACAACGACCGGTTCCAGTATCCTGACAGATGTTGAAGTTCTCCCCCATTGTGTTCTCATCTGGAGAAGTTTTACACACTGGATCGGGGGTATGGGGGTACTGGTATTCCTGCTTTCACTGCTGCCACTTGCAGGCGGCTATCATATGAATCTTATGAAAGCCGAAAGCCCGGGACCTTCTGTCAGTAAACTGGTTCCAAAGGTTCAGCAGACCGCCAAGATCCTTTATACGATTTATATCGGAATGACACTGATTCAGATCATTCTTCTTCTGATCGGCAGGATCCCTCTTTTTGATACTCTGTGCATCGCTTTTGGTACTGCTGGTACCGGTGGGTTTGGTTTCGTAAATGACAGTATGGGTAGCTGCAGTACCTACTGTCAGGTTGTTACTACGATTTTTATGATTCTCTTTGGAGTCAATTTTTCCGCATACTATCTTCTTCTTACAAGAAAATTTATGCAGGCATTTAAATTTGAAGAAGTACGCTACTATTTTGGAATTATCCTTACCGCCATTGTAATCATCGGATTCAATACCTCCCATTTATTCCGAAATCTGGGAGAGGCATTTCAGCAGGCAGCCTTTCAGGTTGGATCGATCATTACAACGACTGGTTTCTCCAGCACAGATTTTAACCAGTGGCCGGCTTTGTCAAAGACAATTCTTGTGCTTCTGATGTTTGTCGGTGCATGTGCCGGAAGTACCGGTGGCGGAATAAAGGTCTCACGAATTCTGATCCTGTGTAAAGCGGCAAAAAAAGAATTCCAGTTATACCTGCATCCCAATGCGATCAAAAAGATTAAAATGGATGAAAAAACGATCGGACATGATATTTTAAGATCCACAAATATCTATCTGAGTGTTTATCTCCTGATTTTTGCAGCATCTGTTCTGCTGATCTCACTGGATAACTTTGATCTTATCACAAACTTTACTGCTGTAACAGCAACCCTGAACAATATCGGTCCTGGTCTGGAGATCGTAGGTCCTATGGGAAATTTCAGTTCCTTCTCCTACCTTTCTAAATGTGTACTGATATTTGATATGCTGGCCGGCAGACTGGAAATCTTCCCACTGATGCTCCTCTTCTTTAAAGGCACCTGGAAGAAATTCTGATATATGAACGCTAAATCCCCTGATCTCATCTACAGATCAGGGGATTTTATTGTAATCTTCACAATTTCTTCAAATTTACACCATACTTTTTTCACATTTATTCGGTATAGTAATATTCATAGAAGGCAAACGTCTTCTATAAAATATTTTTCTTTTTCATACGCGCCGGTACGAAAGTACCGGCCTCCTTCCATTTATAGACCTTTTTCATGGTTAGTATGATATGTATGGTTTTTAATATGTATGTAAAATAAATGCTCTGCAGTTTTCTTCCCTGCAGAGCATTTATTTTCTCATTTTTTATTTTACTGTAAATTATCACTGATCGTCTGCCAGATGCTGCTGTTCTCAAATCCAAGCTTCCACTGCGCAACTCCTGCAAGATTATATTTTGGAATCAGTTTCACCTTTTCTGCGATTGACTGCGCATCTTCCAGCCAGATCTGGTAAGTAGAATTATCTTTTTCAAATGTTGCGTAATTCTGACTGACACTTCCATCCCATACAGCTTCCACGCCATTTTCCGTAAGCACATTCTGAGCTTCATCCATACCGATTGCTTCACTTGTCAGAGCTCCACCTGTTGTCTTCCAGAGTCTTGTATAAAACGGAACAGCAAGGATCGTTCTTTCTGCCGGTGTCTCCGCAATCGTATCCTGTACTCCCTGTTCTACCCATGGAAGAGAAGCTACAGAACCAGCATCAGAACCAACATAATGTTCATCATATCCCATGATAATGATATAATCAACTACAAGCCCCTGTTCCCTGCGGTCATAATGACTGGTAAAGTCTTCCG
>CAVBPN010000070.1:0-2186 GCA_963597235.1 bacterium | reverse complement strand
GTGCACATTACGTTATCAATGGTGATATTACAGGATTTATCGAATTATAATCTTATTATAATTTCATTCTGCAGACATATAAAATCAGGTGATCCGGGAGTGGTCATCTGATTTTTTTATGCCATGAATCGACCATTTTGTATCATTTTCTGTACTTTTTTCTGATTTCGTGCTAACATAAAGAGAATCTGTCTGCTTTAGCACGACATTTGTATTTGCAAAGCAGTCAAATAAAAGGAGAGGAACGAAACAATGTTGTCTGTTATTGAATCAATCAACACTGCTGTAAACAATTTCATCTGGGGCGTTCCGGCAATGATCTGTATCATCGGTGTAGGACTTTATCTCAGTATCCGTACAGGATTTCTTCAGATAAGAAAATTCCCATATGCTATGAAAACGACTGTTGGCCGTATGCTCAGAAAACATGAAGCATCTGATGGAAGTATGACGCCTTTTCAGGCTGTCTGTACGGCACTTGCCGCCACAGTCGGAACCGGAAATATTGCCGGCGTTGCAGGTGCTATCGCTATCGGCGGACCTGGAGCCGTATTCTGGATGTGGATCTCTGCACTTCTTGGTATGTGTACGAAATTTTCAGAAGTAACCCTGGCCGTATATTTCCGTGAAACAAACGAAAACGGTGAACTTGTCGGCGGACCAATGTATTATATAAAAAATGGTCTGAAAAAACACTGGCACTGGCTTGCCTATCTTTTTTCTGCTTTCGGTGTACTTACTGTATTCGGTACCGGAAATGCTACACAGGTCAATACGATCACTGCAGCTGTTGATTCTGCCCTTATGAATTATAACCTGATCACTTCTGACGGTGTTTCAACCGCAAATCTGATCATGGGAATCATCATCGCTGCCCTTGTTGCGTTGGTTCTTCTTGGCGGAATTAAAAGAATCGGTCAGGTTACAGAAAAACTTGTTCCATTTATGGCAGTTTTTTATATCATTCTCGCTCTTGGTGTTGTTGTCCTCAACATTAACCGCGTCCCTTATGTTTTTTCTTCTATTTTTAAGGGAGCCTTTACTCCGGCTTCTGTTACCGGCGGAGCAGTAGGAAGCTTCTTTATGAGTATGAAAAAAGGTGTATCCCGTGGTATCTTTTCAAACGAAGCCGGTCTTGGTACCGGTTCGATCGCACATGCATGCGCAGATACCCGCAAGCCTGTTAAGCAGGGATTCTTCGGAATTTTTGAAGTATTTACCGATACTATCGTCATCTGTACACTTACAGCACTGGTTATCCTTTGCAGCGGTATACCGGTTTCCTACGGTGAAGCAGCAGGAGCCGAACTTACTATCCTCGGATTTACTTCTACATACGGAAGCTGGGTTTCTGTTTTCACAGCTGTAGCAATGTGCTGTTTCGCATTTTCCACGATCATCGGATGGGGACTTTATGGTGCAAGATGCTGTGAATTCCTGTTCAGCAGTTCCAAAACAACAAAACCGTTTATGGTCCTGTATTCTCTGGTAGCAATCATTGGTGCAACCGTAGATCTCGGCCTTCTGTGGAATATTGCAGAAACATTCAATGGTCTGATGGCAATTCCAAACCTTATTGCCGTGTTCCTTCTGTCCGGTGTTGTCGTAAAACTTGTAAAAGATTATTTCACAACCGGCGACGGAAAAGAGGCCTGAAACTGATTTTTTTAATATTTTAGTTTCTTCCATTTCGTGCAGAATGTTCCAGTGTATTTCTTTTATTACTTCATATACTAGCACTGTAACATCCAAATTAAACGAAAACCAAGGAGGAAATTATCATGACAAAAAACAGTTCTTCTAACAGAGCAGTCGTACCTGAAGCAAAAGGAGCCCTGGATCGTTTTAAATTCGAAGTTGCAAATGAACTGGGCGTTCCGCTTTCCGATGGTTACAACGGAAACCTGACATCCAAACAGAACGGAAGTGTCGGTGGATATATGGTTAAAAAAATGATCGAACAGCAGGAGAGACAGATGTCCGGTAATTCCCAGAATGAACAGTACTAAATTTATTCAGGGATATTGACCGAACGGTTTCTGGCCGATTCTGATCCGAACAGTGTTGTTTTATAACTGCACAGTTATAAAGCAACACTGTTTTTTTCTGCGTACAATGGTTTACATTTTCTAAAAAATAAGGTATACTTTTACAAAATATTAATTTTCTATGAATTTTGTATAAGT
>CAVBPN010000069.1:1416-3539 GCA_963597235.1 bacterium | reverse complement strand
GTAGGAATGTCCAGTGGACGTTTCGAAGGAATACTTACGCTATTGACGTGCCGGGGTTCCAAGGGGCAGAGCCCTCTGGCAAGTTTAGGAACAGCCCAAAGGCTGGCTCCGGTGCAGAGTGGCTTGCCACTTTGCGAAACTTGCCTGTCATCTCCCCACCACTGGGCCAATACCAGGTAAGCAACATTCCACCACTGCATTATCAAACAAAAATGGAGATGACGGTGGTTTTGTGGTGCAGGAACTGACTGTGGAAGAAAGTGAAAAGCTCCACATTCCATAAATTTTCCCTTTCTGAAACAGGCTGGTTATGCACCACTCCGATGCGAAGTATCGGACAATCATGTGCCGTATCCGGCACTCTATATTTCTTCTTTGCCTTGCTTATACAACATTTCCCATCTGCCAACACCTTTCTGCCATATTTTCCTGCTATTTCTGTCTTTCTTTTTCTGAATCACTTTCCAGTTCTGCTGAAAGGTATAAAAATAGCAGTCATGAACATTCCACTGATTTTTACCAATAGAAATGCCATCACTGCCATTGTCTTTTTCTGCTATTCTGTTTCAATAAAGCTATTCCCTACTGTCATTCCTTTTTCCTGTTACTGCTATTTTGTAATCAATTAAAAACTGTCTGCAAAATCCAGTGCTGCATCCATATCAGCTTCTTTCTCCCAGTCCAGATTATCTTCTGTAATCTCACCATCTATTTTCTCCACTGTCAGTATCCTATCTGGCAGGCTGCTATCTCTCACCGATTCTTTTACAAACGGTGCAAGCATTTCAAGCAGATTCTTCGCCATAGCCATCGGGACAGATTCTTTCACCCCATCCCGGACAGCAGTTTCCACTCTTTCCAGAAACGCATCTTCCTTTTCTCTGGTTTCCAGATACGGATCTGCTTCATTCCTGTACTCTCTGGAAAAATAATCATTCAAAGCCACTACAACAGCTCTGGTGTACGATTTATATTTCTCCCTGTCCATTGTCTGTAAATATTCCCATGCCTGCCTGTCCTGTTCATCGCAAAGATTGAAACGGATATTTGTATTAATGATTTTCCGTTCTTTTCTCATACAAGCATCCCTCCGTTTCTCTGGATTTTCCTTACGGTCATTGCTTCATAGCCTTTCGCTGTGGCACAGATGTCCCGTACAATCGTTACCCGGCTCTTGTCATATTCCCCAAAATTCTGGATCATACAACCGCCACCGCCGACCACATACAGACGCATCAGTTCTGGATTATATTCCCGTTCTCTCAGCTTATGAAAGATTTCTTTCGTATAATCTCCGGCAGCTTTGCGAATGACTGCCAAATATTTTTCACCAATATCTGCTGTCCCGGTACGGATCACCTGCTCAATCACCAGATCATCCACCACTGTGCCCAGTTCTTTCAACAAAGATTCCCTGACTGCAAGCACACACTGGTGTGTTCCATATTTCTCTGTAAAGCATTTCTTCTCTAATGGACGGGAATTATTGATATACATGATATTCATAGTTCCATTTCCAATATCTGCCAGCATATTGATGCCTTTGAAATCCTGTAAACGGTAAAAGGCTGCCGCAAATCCCTGTGGGTAAATGTCAGCACCTACAAACTCCACATGATACTCTTTATTGCGGAATATAAAATCCACGCTTTCATTCTGGAGGAGATATTTCTGAAAATCTTCTTTCTGTGTAGCTACCCAGGTAAGCGGAAGTCCGGCTGCAATGTGTACCTTTGCCTGATTCATTCCTTTCCCATCCAGTTCCCTTGCGATAGCCGCCAGTGTCAGCACATAATAATCCTCGTCCTGCGTTTTCTCTGCACAGAACTCTTTGTGTTCCTCTCCAATCTGGTAATACATACCATTGTAAACAAGAAGATTATTCTGAAAGGTTGGCTCCTTGTCATATCTGGCTACACCGGATGGAAAGCATCTGGTAGCTGTTTTCATGTTTCCATACCCATGATCAATCCCGATCACCATAACTGTTTCATTGTTTTTGTTTTTCATCATTCTCATAATCATACCTCATACTTTCTTAATTTTTATTTTTGACTTTTTCCCAAATTCGGTAAAAACCTATATTGTATCAGCTAAAATGTTGATACATGAAAAAGGGCAAT
>CAVBPN010000069.1:0-1299 GCA_963597235.1 bacterium | reverse complement strand
GTGTAAAAAAAGCAAAATTTTATGTACTCTGGCAGCTATCTTTGTTATTTCTCCTGCTCCGGTAATATTTCTTTTTGCTTATTTTGCCCTAAATGCCCTTAATTCCCTGATTCATATTTAATTGTAACTGTTTGTACCCTGTATCTGTTTCTTCAAAAGGTACTCTCTCTTCTGGATCTACCGGATAAAAATCTTCTTCCTTAACTGCAATACCCTGATAATAGAACTCACCATTATACTGCTTTAGAAGGAATCCCTTATCTGTCATATTTTTGAAGAAATTGGATTTACCATGCCCCTGTCTGCCATTCTCTTTGCAATATTCCTCATACATATTGAATACTTCGCTGCGTTTCAGACGTTTTCCTTTGACACGCACCAACGACTCATCAATAAAAGCGCAGATACTGTCAGACAACCGCTGTACTTCTCTTACACATTCTTTGCTGTGTTCACTCTCCGTAAACTGTCCCTGTTCATACAATTCTTTCAGTGCAATCATCGCCATATGAATCGCATAATCGGATTCTGACTGTACCTTTTCCTTTAAATGCAGATCTTTTTCACCACTTTTTACTACACGGTTCATATCGAGAATTAATAGTCTACGATAAAAAGCGTCGGATTTGTCCTCAAGATTCTGTGGCATCTCATTGGTAGAAAAAAGCAACTTTGCATAAGAGTGAAAATGAATCGCATCCTGTCCCTTTTTCTCGTAGATCAACGTGTCTTCACCAACTGCTTTCTTTAATACATCTGTGTTCTCCATTGCTTTACATGGAATATCTGCACAGGCATTTAGCAACTTTCCGTACATTCCAGTCGCATAGAATCGTTTGTTCAAATCCTGTAAAGAAATACTGGACATATTGGTAACCCCAACGATATGCTGAATCAGTGATACTGCCACAGACTTTCCGGTTCCACCATTTCCTTTCAGTGTAAGGAATTTCTGAAACTGCGTGTCCTGTGTCATGCAATATCCAAAATACTCCCAGAATGTCTGCTGTTCTTCCTTGTTCGGCAGAGACGATGCAAGATACTTTTTGATATTTTCGCCACCCTGCAGAACCTGTTCACGGTCATCTGGATAATATGGAAATGGTATCTGATTGATTGTCAGATACTCTGGATTATGTTCCAGCATTTCACCCGTAACCGGATCATAATATCCATTTTTGAAATTAATCCATCGTACAGGCTGTTTGTTTAATTCATAGGCTTCTCTATGAACTTTCGGCTGTGTAATCAGCAGATTATAGATTCTTTTAATCACTCCACTCTGTACCTGATCTCGAT
>CAVBPN010000068.1:0-14913 GCA_963597235.1 bacterium | reverse complement strand
AAGTGTATTGATCAGAGAAAGAATATCCGCACCGCCGACTTCAGCTGCCTTTGCCATCTCTGTAATATCTGTTACGTTCGGGCTGAGCTTCATGATGATCGGCTGTTTTGCATACTTCTTTACTTCTTTTGTGATAGCCTCCAGTGCATGAGGATTCTGTCCGAATGCAATACCACCCTCTTTTACATTTGGGCAGGATACATTGATTTCGAGAAGATCAACCGGTTCATTTGCCAGTCTTTCAACTACTTCACAGTAATCCTCTGTACTCTTTCCACATACATTCACGATAATCTTTGTATCGTACTGTTTCAGGAATGGAATATCTCTCTTACAGAAAAGATCGATTCCTGGATTCTGAAGACCGATCGCATTCAGCATTCCACTCGCAGTTTCCGTTACCCTTGGGGTTGGATTTCCCGGCCACGGAACATTTGCAACACCTTTTGTCACAATGCCGCCAAGTTTATTAAGATCTACAAATTCACTATACTCTGCGCCTGAACCAAAAGTACCGGATGCAGTCATAACAGGATTCTTTAATTCAACTCCAGCAAGAGTTACTTTTGTATTGATCATAACTCCACCTCCGTACTTAAGAATACCGGGCCGTCCTTGCAGACACGTTTGTTATGTACCAGGGAATGTGAATCAATTTCTTTTGATTTGCAGACACATCCAAGACAGGCCCCGATTCCGCATGCCATTCTTTCTTCCATAGAAATCCAGCACGCAATATTATTTTCTGTCGCATATTCTTTCAGTGCACGAAGCATCGGAGTCGGTCCGCATGCAAAGATCACATCTGCCTCAAGACCTTTTTCCCGAATGGCATTTAATACATTTCCCTTCGTTCCGGCACTTCCATCTTCTGTAGCAACATAAACATCGGCATATTTTGAAAACTCATCATTTAAAAACAGTTCATCACGATAGCCAAGGACGGCTGTTTTCTCAGCATTCAACTGTTTCGCAGTCTCCAGCATCGGTGGGATTCCGATTCCACCACCAATCAGAAATACTTTTTTGCCTTCTGCTTCTTCCAGTGGAAATCCGTTTCCAAGAGGTCCCAATGTCTCAATCGTTTCACCTTGCTGCATTCTGGAAAAAGCTTCCGTACCTGTATTCTTTCCTGTTACACGGTATACCAGACGAATCTTTCCACCTTCTTTGTCAATCTCACAGATACTGATCGGTCTTGGAAGGAGTTTACTTCCGTCTCCTGTATATAAAGAAAGGAACTGACCCGGTCTGGCATTCTTTGCGATCTGGTCTGTCTGAAGCCAGAGACTGAAGATATCCCTGCCGATTTCTTCCTGACTGATGACTGTTACAGTCTCTTTTGTTTTTGTACTCATCTGTCTCCTCCTGCTCTCATTAGCGATTCTTAAGAGCTCCGCTGATATCCTTGATCATGACTTCCACTGCTTTACGGGATGCATCTGCGTAGTTCAGCTCGCCAAATTCTGCATATGCTTCCTGTTTATATGCTGCAATGATTCCTCTGGATGAGTTTACAATAGCTCCAAGTCCGTCTTCATTAAAGAAATGAACAAGGTCAGAACCTTTTCCGCCCTGTGCGCCATAGCCAGGTACCAGAATAAATGTTTTTGGCATGAGTTTACGAAGCACTTTACCCATTTCCGGATAAGTTGCACCCACAACAGCCCCAATATAGCTGTATTCTTTTCCCATGTGGTCCTCGCCCCACTCAGCAACTTTCTCTCCAACCCACTCGTACAGCGGACGGCCGTCAATGATACGGTCCTGGAATTCTCCACTGGATGGATTTGATGTTTTTACCAGAATAAAGAGACCTTTATTTTCTTCTTTGCAGACTTCGATGAAAGGTTTCACGCCATCAGATCCCAGATATGGATTAACTGTTGCAAAATCTTCATCAAACCCCGCATATTTCTTAGATCCTACCTGCACATGTCCCAGATGTCCCGTCGCATACGCTGCTGAAGTAGATCCAATATCGCCACGTTTAATATCTCCAATGACAACAAGATCTTTAGACTTACAGTAATCAACTGTTTTCTTGTATGCCTGCAGTCCCGGAATGCCAAACTGCTCATACATTGCGATCTGCGGTTTTACCGCCGGGATCAGATCATAAGTTGCATCCACGATTCCCTTATTGAACTGCCAGATTGCTTCTGCTGCTCCTTCCAGAGTCTCTCCGAATTCTGCAAATGCCTTCTCCTGAATATGTTTCGGTATGTAATTCAGCATCGGGTCCAGTCCCACAACGATCGGTGCATTGGTTTTACGGATGTTTTCAATAAGCTTGTTAATCATAACTGCTTCCTCCTGGAATTTATATTCTTTATATTTCTTCTATACATTATCACCAATATCATACACGAAATGGACGATTTAATAAAGTGTTTTTTACATATTCACCTTGACAATTTTGGGAGTGGGCGATATAATTCTACTCATAGACGAAGAGAACCTTAATATAAAATCACTAGTTTTTAGAGATTATATATTACCCACTATATAGTCTCTAAAATCTGGTGATTTTTTTCGTCAGATGGACATTTAACTTTTTATTTTTATGGAGGTAACATCATGAACAAGGGAACTGTAAAATGGTTCAACGCAGAAAAAGGCTATGGTTTCATCACAGGAGAGGATGGCGCTGACGTATTCGTTCACTTTTCTGCAATCAATGGTGAAGGATTCAAATCACTGGATGAGGGACAGGCAGTAACTTATGATTTAACAGAAGGCGCTCGCGGAATGCAGGCTGCTAACGTTACAAAATTATAATTACCGATACTTCAAGGTTTTTAAACCTTTCAAACCATTAAATAAAAAGCCCCGGCGCCGCCGGGGTTTTTTATTATCTTCTTATTCTCTTATTTTACTCTGCATCAGAGGAAAGGCCTGATACATAGTTATCAATTGCAGAAGTATCCATAACTGTTTCTGTAACAACGGATTCCTGTTTCGCTTCGATTTTCGCATATGCGGAAAATCCAACCCAGCCAACCATTGCCACACAGATTGCGATCCATGCAAAAATCTCCAGTCTGTCGATCAGTTTTTCTTTTCTGGATGCTTTTGAACGTCCTGCTTTACCAGCCTTATAGCTGTCTACTTTTTTCTGACTCATTCTAAGAATCTCCTTTGTTGTATAAGCTCAAATTTCTGTCATTATACCACACTTTTCTTCAAAAGTGAAGTGCTTATACAGCTACGATCACGCCACCGTCATTCGCATACATACTGCTGACTCCGGCAGTATCCAGGATCACAACTTGTTTCATCGGCATTCTCTCTTCAAGTGCATTCTTAAGAAGTACTGCTCTTTCTCTGCAGTTACAGTGTGAGATCGCAAGTACTTTATTCTCGCTGTCCTTTGTCTTTTCTACGATATTCTGTGCCATCTTTACAAGAGCTTTATTCATTCCTCTCGCCTGATCCAGCTGACAGATTGCACCTTCATCTGTAGATCCCATAACCGGTTTTATCTTAAGCGCACTTGCTACAAGTGCTTTTACTTTACTGAGTCTTCCGTTTTTACGAAGTGTTTCAAGATTATCGAGGACAAAAAATGTATGCTGGTCGGCAATATACGCATCTACTGTCTCAATTACTTTTTCAAAGGAATATCCGGCTTCTTCGCATTCCTGGATTTTCATTGCAATCAGGGACTGTCCGACCGATGCTGACTTCGAATTAAATACATGAATCTGTTTATCCGGCTTTTCTTCCTGAAGAAGGCTCTTTCCAAGAACGGCACTGTTATAAGAACCGCTCAGCTCAGCGGAGAGTGTAACTGCATATACATGCTCTGCCTCACAGTCGAAAGCTCGCATATAACGCTCCGGTGACGGGCACGCGGACTTCGGGCATTCCGGACACTCTGCCACTTTTTTCAAAAAAGAAGCCTGATCAAAAGTTTCATCATCTATAATATTTTCACCACCCACGCTTAAGGTAAGTGCCACTGACTCAAAGCGAAGATCTTCTTTCCACTCATCTAATAATTCCCCACAACTATCTATGACAATTTTATAGCTCAATTATATCGTCCTCTTTTCCATAATATGTAGTATCGAATACCACATCTATATTACCATATAGCTACATATTTGAAAAGACTTTTTCGAAAAACTCTATTCTTTTTTTTGATTCTGTTTTATAATGGAAGCTACGTTAACTTAAAAGCTATATTAATTATGGGAGTTTAAAAATGCTTGCACTAAAAATCAACGATGTCAAAAAATTTATGAATCAGCTGCTGATCGGAGACACTTTTGATTCCTTTTCTCTGGTTGAAGCATCTATCACTACTTTCAGCAATTTCACAATTGACGGCAAACTTCATAAGGATTTTTTTGACACAGATACTGTGCAGAATATAAGCTTTGACGATACTCCGTACTGTCCATGGAAAGAACTGAAATCCTATTGTTTTTCAATCATACGCGGGAAGCTGCTTCCGATTCAGTTTCGGATTGTTTTTCAGTTATCCCCATTACAGTATTCTACACTGTTTACAGACTCTGCTTTTCAGATTTCCAACACTCAGGTTCGTGGACTGAATTTAAATATCCAGTACAAAAATAATGAACTGTTCTGTACAACCGGTATTTCTTCCGATACCTTTCTTCTGGACAAACAGCCTGAACTCACATGGGACTCTGCAGTTCCGGAATTTTTCCAAAAACATCAACTGGATTTTGACAGGCTGTAGAATTTTTCCGATCCTCCAGTGCTGTATTTTCTGCATCCAGTTCTGTCTGAGTCAGGTAATATGCCAGCATATCTACGAATTCACTGTTTGTAGGTCTGTAGCGAAGAGGATATCCTGCTATACGGTCCATCGTTTCTTTATTGGCAGTCCAGCAGACATTGATCACTGTACGAATATCGTGTTCAATATTAACCGATGTTGATTTAAATTTCTTAGCCAGATATGGATAAATATCCTTTGTGATCTTAATCGGATAATCCTGAAGCTCCATTGACATCATCACTGCTTCAGCTACGTAATAATATCCCTTATATTTTGAGGTCATTCCCAACTGTCTGATTAACCGGTACACTTTTCTCATGTGCTCTCCCTCCGCCTTTTCCTGTTTTGTCATTATTATACGACAATTTTTTCTTATTTTTCTTTTTCATACCAAACTCGTGGTTCTTCGAAAAAAAACGACATTTTAAGAGGCACATTATTCATTTTACATACGCAAAACCATACATTTATCATACAAATTCAGCATATAGAATTTATTGTATTTTGTCAATGAATTATAAAAAAATCCCGAATTTTTTCCATATAATAGAAAATATTCGGGATTCTTTTTATATTGTCTTTAAATTTTGTTTTTATTTTGCAAGAAGCATCAGGATGTCATTACTTCTCTGTACAAATTTCGTCATCTCATCCGGAGATAACTGTTTATGGCTCAGCATCGCAAGATCGTACAGCTGCTGGCAGATCACTGCTGCATGTTCGGATTCCTGATTTTCTGCAAGATATTTAACCAGCGGATGACTTACATTCAATACGAGGGTCTCCTGTCCACCAAACATGCCAGGATCCATTCCATACATATTGTACATCTTCATCATATCCTGCATACGACGGCTTTCTTCAGAAAGTGTCATCATAGCAGCTACTGATTCATTCTTCAGATTCTCAACTTTCACTTCCAGTTTTTCCATATTCAGATTCTTGCGGAACAATTCTGTCAGTGCTTTTGTAGTATCTTCATCAGCAGGGCCTTCACCTTTCAGTTCTTCGGTTACATCTGCATCAATTCTCTTGAACTGAATCGTCTGGTCTTTCTGTTCCAGATGAGAAATGAATGTTGTATCAATGTTATGAGAAAGGATTACCGCATTCTTTCCGGCTTCCCTGAACATATTGATGTACTGGCTCTGCTGTACCGGATCTGTAACATAGAAGATCGTTGTCTTTCCAGGTTCTTTATTATCTGCATTTTCCTTGTTCTCAGTATCTTCTTTCTTTTCGTCCTCAGCTTCAGCGGTATCTTCTTTTTTATTCTGTTCGATGCAGTCTTTCAATGTCAGATATTTATTATCGATATCCTTGAACAGAATGTAGTCATGCAGTTTTTCTGAGAACTTGCTGTCTTTAATGCAGCCGAATTTAATGAACGGGCTGATATCATCCCAATATTTCTCATAAGACTCACGATCTGTCTTACACATTCCGGTCAGCTTATCTGCAACTTTCTTGGAAATATATTCGGAAATCTTCTGAACAAATCCATCATTCTGCAATGCACTTCTGGATACATTCAGCGGCAGATCCGGACAATCGATCACGCCTTTGAGGAGAAGCAGGAATTCCGGAATTACTTCTTTGATATTATCTGCGATAAATACCTGGTTGTTGTATAATTTAATCGTTCCCTCAATAGAATCATATTCTGTATTGATCTTCGGGAAATATAAAATACCTTTCAGGTTAAACGGATAATCCATGTTCAGATGAATCCAGAACAGTGGTTCTTTATAATCCATAAATACTTTACGGTAGAATTCTTTATAATCCTCATCAGAGCACTCATTCGGATGTTTCATCCACAGCGGATTCGGATCACTTAAAGATACCGGACGTTTATTGATCTTTACACGATCACGTGCAGGAGAAACTTCTACAACTTCCTTCTCGCCCTTATCATTCTCTTTTTCTTCTGTCTTTGCATCTTCATGAATATGTTCAACAACGACATCATCATCTTTCAGATCCGCTTCATCAATTGTCTCATATTCCTGCTCTGCATTTGCTTTAGAAAGATAAATATTTACAGGCATGAAAGAACAATATTTCTCGATAACTTCACGCATGCGGTATTCATTACAGAATTCCAGGCTTTCTTCATTCAGGAACAGAGTAATCTCTGTACCAACGGCTGTTCTGTCACCGTCCTGCATATCATATTCTGTTCCGCCGTCACAGCTCCAGTGTACTGCTGTTGCTCCATCTTTATAAGAAAGAGTATCTATGTGTACTTCATCCGCAACCATGAATGCGGAATAAAATCCCAGACCGAAATGACCGATCATCTGGTCATCTGTTGTCTTGTCTTTATATTTTTCAAGGAACTCTGTCGCACCGGAAAATGCGATCTGTGTAATATATTCCTCTACTTCGTCAGCTGTCATACCAATACCATTATCAATGAATTTCAGAGTTTTGGCATCCGGGTCTACTACTACCTGAACAGCTGCTTTATAATCATCCTGGAACGTATATTCTCCCATCACTTCAAGTTTTTTAAGTTTCGTGATTGCATCACATCCGTTAGATACAATCTCTCTTACAAAAATGTCATGGTCAGAATACAGCCATTTCTTTATGATAGGAAAAATGTTTTCACTGTTAATTGATAAATTTCCGTGCTTTTCAGCCATATTATTCACACTCCTTAGATTTTTTTGTCTTCTATATACTAATCCCCTTTATTCGAAAAGTCAAGAAAAAAATTAGCACTCATTTAAAACGAGTGCTAACAAAACTTTTATCGTTTTTCTTTTCTGCTTTTATTTTTTGTTTTTCTTTTTGTAAAATATCATTCCGCCAATGGCTACTGTCGCAACGATCAGGATGCATACAAACGGAAGGATCGGTGTATTATCACCTGTTTTTACAGAATTCTTTCGGTTTGCCGCAGGAGTAAGATCTGTTCCGGGTGCGGTAACTTTTGCTTTTGTAATGCTGAAAGATACCTGTCTGGTATCCGTCGTTCCTGTTGATTTCCAACTGCTTCCGTCATACTGTTGCTGCGCAAAAGCGACCTTCAGGGTATAATCTCCACTCTGTGCCAGTCCGAATGATGCCGTATACGGTGCTGCATTCCAGACATTTGTATTAATGACCGTCCAGCTCTGCGGAACATAACGGGTATCTCCTTTTTTCGGAGAATTGTTATCCATTCCGGCACCAACTGCAGTAAAGGAAATCTTCGTCTGCGTTGTATAAACTCCATTCGCGTCAATACCAGTAATCTTATTATTTTCTGCGGATGCAACTTTCGCACTGTAAGCATTTACACTGACTTCTATAGAAGCAGCGAGACTAATCTTATTATCATTCTCCACTCCGGAAGGTAAAGTTACGGTACCGGATACAGTAAATTTCTGAGCATCTGTACTGGACTGTTTATAAGAAGAGTCTTTTACATTCCATGAAACAGCTGCTTTCATGCTTCCCTCTGTTGTTTCGATCACTACTGTAGACGGAAGTTTTAAAGAAGAAGCATCTTTCTTGGTTCCGTTTGCAAGTCCGGTAACAGCTGCAGGCTGCTGAATCTTCGTGAGTACTGCATTTCCTTTCACGACCTGGAAATTCACTGCTACTGACTTATCCGCTGAAATCTTAAGGGTTTCTGAATAGGCTCCTACATCCAATCCCGTCTTAGGCTGTACTGTATAAACAGCTGTTGCCCCCGGTGCCAGTGTAAGCTGTACAGGATCAACAGAAACTGTAAAGTTTGTCAGTGCTGGCTGTTCCAGAGTTTCTGTTACATTACCATTATTGGTAACTGTAAACTGCTGTGCAGTAACCTCACCATAGCCCTTCTTTGCTGTCGCAAAATCAAGTGTTGTTTTAGAAAGATCCATGGAATGGTTTGCAGGATTTACTGTTATTGTTGCAGTGATCGGAATCGTATTTCCTGTTGTATTATCTGTAATCGTAAACGTTTCAGTCGCACTCGCTGTAAGATTCATCTTTGGCTGAATTGTAAACGGAACCGAATCACCGCTCTTAACCGTCTGTGCCTGCCAGGTAATATCAAAATACTGTCCCTGCGCTGTTCCCGCACTGCTGACTGCCTCTGACAGATCTGCATCTGCATCTCCTTCATTTTTCAGTGTGATCGTCTCTGCGGCCGGAAGTTCTGTATATCCTGCTACTAATGGTCCGAATTCTACCCCCGATTTATCAGCTGTAACATTGCTTACTGCTGGTGCCGATATCGTAACATTCACAGGAACTATGATTTTATTATCGCTGTTATTTTTATCTGCAAACAAAATATTATCCGGATAAGGTGTATCTGTTTCCAGGTTTTCTGCCGGTGTAACTGTAAATGTCCCACTCTCGCCAGCCGGAATCTCCTGTTCAGCAGGCTCTATCGTCACCACCGGTGCTGCACCTGTTGAAGAAGCAGTTACAGTCACGGCCTGTGCAGAATTATTTTTCACAACAACCTGCTGACTTTCTATAGATTTAAACGTCAGTCCGGACTCTGTAACAGCATCGTCTACTGCCAGTGTAACTTCTGTTGAAGTATTTCCATTATTTTCATCTTCTGAGGTGTTCCCATCATTCGAAGAATCTGTTGTATTATCTGCCGGAGCTGTATCGCCTTTATTCTGATCATCCGCTGCATCATCTGAAGTATTTCCTGTATCTGATGGCTGACTGTCCTGATCATTATCATTCTGTGCGTCATCCTGAGCAGCCTCAACGGTCATCTTTGCTTCGAAGGAAACTACTACACCTTCTTCACTGGTATATGTGATGATATCATCATAACTTCCGGCTTCCACACCTGCACGAGGAACGATCCAGAGCTGCTGGCTGCTGTTCTGCTCCATCGGATCAGAAATGTCCTGAACCATAAAATGTTCCGGACTGATTTCTGTAAAATTCAGAGTTGTATTACCGGTATTGGTAACTGTCACATACTGTGCCTGTACATTATCTTCCTGTCCGGAGATCACTGTTCCAAAATCAACAACTTCAGAACTTCCATCGCCAACAAGGATACTTGCTGATGGGGTTGCTGATTCTGTAGCATCTCCGGACTCAGCGTTATCTACGGTATCTGTCGTCTGTCCATATGTTCCGTCTTCTGTAGCCTCCGGAATACCATCTACAGACTCTGCTCCCGCACTCTCATCCTGCAGCTTTTCTTCATCCGTTGTAGCTTCCGGAATACCATCTACAGATTCTGTTCCTGCCTGTGAAAGGTCTTCCTGGTAAGATTCATCAGTGTCTTCCGACATATCTGTCTGTGGAGTCTCCTCTGTATCAGCTGAAGAATCTGTATCCTGAGACTGTGCTTCATCTGTACTCTGCTGTTCAGAATCTTCTGTACTTTCCTCTGTTCCCTGCTGTTCCGAAGCATCTGTATTATCTGCTGCAGCCATCTTTTCTTCAGCTGCCTTTGCTTCCTGGTCTGCCGCTGTCTGCGCATCGATAACCGTATCTGATACGACTTTCAGACTTCCGGTATATCCATTCTCTTCTTTACCTGTAATCGTCAGGACGATCTTAGCGCCAACATCATCCTGCGTCACCACATAAGTCTTATCTTTACCAAGTTCTTTCAGTTCCGGCTTCTCCCCGGCTTTTTCTGCTTCTTCATCCTCAGTCGTCTTTCTCTCCCAGAGATATGAGACATCGTCCTCTGTCAGTCCCTCTGGTTTTACTTCTTTTAACTCTGCACTCAGCGTTCTTTCTTCTGCCACGCTTCCCTGAATCTTCAGTTTACCGTCCAGTGTAGAAAGCTCTGCTGCAAATACAGTTGCGGGAATCATTGATAATGCCAGAAGTACTGACATAATGACTGCAAGAATTCTCTCTTTCCGCATGATTCTTCCTCCTTTTCGCTACATTTTGTCTCGATTTATTTCTTATAGAATTCGACTTTATCTTTTAAATTTTTCCTGTCGGTATCTATACCCCGTCTCCTGAAAAAAATTATAACACAGACTTTTTAACGGATGTAATTTGTATTTTACAGAGTTATTATATCTAAAAACTTTTTTTCACATAAAAATACCCCCATTCGCCGGACTGTCGGATGGGGATATATCCATTTTTCTATAAAAATCCAGACTTTATTTTATCCTTCTACGATCAGATAACCGCCAGACGGAAGAGCAAACACTTCACATGCTTCTTCCAGTTCCTCGTCAGACATTCCACTGACATCCGCCCCGGCCTCATCCAGATATTTTCTGACTTCTTTAATATTATTCACTTCAACAGCTATACAGTCTTCCAGAAATTCTTCTGCTTCCTCAGGTGTTTCAGCTACCGGTTCATCATAAAGTCTGCCCTGTTCTTTCAGAAAAACTTTAATACTCTCTTCTGTATACATTATTTCAATACCTCCTCAATATTTCCCTTCGCAGCAATCAATTTTTTTAATATTGTCTCTACTCTTTCTGTTTCATAAGAAGCCGCCTGCTTTACTCCATCTTTGGCATGTGCCATTGCAAAGCTGTACGGAACAGATTTCAGCATGGCAATATCATTATATTCATCGCCAAACACAATACATTCTTCAGGCTTGATTCCAAGTATCTTCTGATATTGTTCTACGCCCTTTGCTTTATTTGTATTAAACGGAATAAAATCAACCCATGCGGTTCCGGAAGTGACAACGGTACACCGGTCTCTAAAACGTTCGTTCCAGTAATGAATCGTATCGTCCTGCAGTCCGCCTCTTTCATATACAGCCAGTTTCATACACGGTTCCGTAATTTCATCGAAACTGTTGATTTCTTTGCAGATATTTCCAACGACATTGATCATCAGATCTCTGAAATGTTCAGTCTTTGGCCGGATATAATAGAAATCTTTTGTAGAGCAGGTAAATTCTGGCCCTTCTTTATTGTAAATACTTTCTGCTATTTCGCGTACCAGGCCCGGCTCAAAACTGTCCTGATAAAGAACTTTTTCATTATATACGGCAATTCCTCCATTTTCACTGATATAAGCCATATCATCCGCTACCGGTCGAAACATCTTTTTCATATTGGCATACTGACGACCGCTTGCTGCCACAAACAGAATCCCAAGTTCTTTCAACTGTCTGATCAACGGAAAGATTTCTTCGGGAAGGCTCTGTGCCCCCTTAAAAAGTAATGTTCCGTCCAGATCACTCGCAACCAGTTTAATCATTTTTCCATTCCTCGCATATATGTAATAAATCCTGTGGTTTTTCTGCAACCACTTCCGCCCCGTTACTTTCCAGTTCCTGTCGGTCACGGAATCCCCAGAGAACTCCTACAGTGTGCATCTTTGCCGCATTTCCGGTCTCCATATCTGTTTTGGTATCGCCTACATACATACATTCAGATGGAGATACTTCAAACTCTGAAGCAGCTTTTAACGGACCGTCCGGCGCCGGTTTTCTGCGGAGTGCATCACTCTGGCCGATCACAAGATCAAAATATCCGTCAAACATCTTTCCAATTACTTTTACCGCTGCCACATGTGGTTTATTTGAGCAGACCGCAAGCTTCATTCCACGATTTTTTAATTCTTTCAGGGTATCCATGATGCCGTTATATGGAACCACTTTATACAATGGATCTTCTTCAAATTTCTTTCTGTAGATGCTGCGCACCTCTTCGTAATGTGTCAGTTCCGGATCTCCTGCATCTTTCAGGCATCGACGAATCAACATATCTGCACCTTCGCCGCTGTAGTATTTAAAGTTTTCCACCGGCTGTGGTTTAAGATCTAATTTTTCCAGAATCTCATTTGCCACATATGCCATCGACTCCAGTGTATTTGCAAGTGTACCATCCAGATCAAAAATGCATGCCTTTATCATTTGTTTACCCTCTTAATTCAATTCCATGTTTCTTCATTTCATAAAAAAGTCTTCCTACCGGCAAACCAACTACGTTCGTATATTCTCCGCGGATTTCTTTTACATAAATACCAAATCCGCCCTGAATACCATAGCTTCCTGCCTTATCCATCGGTTCACCGCTCGCGATGTAAGCCCTGATTTCTTCATCAGAAACCGGATAAAACGTTACATCTGTACTTTCTGAAAACGAAATATCTTCCCATTTTCCATTTCTTTTTATCAGCACAGTCACCCCGGTATAAACCTGGTGGGTATTTCCCTGAAGCATTTTTAATGTTTTAAATGCTTCTTCCTTATCTGCCGGTTTTCCAAGGATTTCATTATTATAAGAAACAATTGTATCTGCTCCGATCACAATCGTTCCCTCTTCCATATCAAAATTTAATGCAACTGCTGTCGCCTTCTGCATCGCCAGTTCACGGACGATTTCTTCCGGTTTATCCGAAGTGATCTTCTCCTCACCATCGGATGCGCATACCTGGAAAATAACACCGGCTCCCGCCAGAAGTTCCCTGCGCCTTGGTGACGCCGAAGCAAGCACGATTTTTCTCATAAAATATCCCTTTTCTTTGTTTTCTGTTTACGTAAATGAAACCATTTACTTCTGTAACAGTATACCCTGTCCATTAAAATCACGCAAGCATCTCATTTTGAATAATGATACCTACAAGCAAGTATGTATACATTCTCATCATCAATTTGATAGATCAGCCTATCCTTATCATTGATTCTTCTTGACCAAAAGCCTGCCAAATCTCCTGTCAAGGGCTCTGGTTTCCCGATTCCCTGATTACCATTTCTACAAATATCCTCTATCAGAGAATTAATCTTCTTCAGTGTTTTTTTATCTTCTGTCTGCCAGTAAATATAATCAGCCCATCCGTTCTGAGTAAACACTTTATTCATTATTCAGCCTCTTTTAATTCATGAAGCTTTGTTTTTCCTGCCTGTAACTGCGCTTTAGATTCCATAAGCCAGTCATAATTCGCCCGGTCTTCTATTACGTGTAGATTCTCCATAAGATTATTATAAGATTCTTCAGACATCATTACCACGTTTCTGTTGTTTTTACGAGTAACTATCATGGTCTCATAATCCTCTGTAACCTTATCCATATAATTTTTCATATTCTCACGTAAGTTTGTATAATTAACAGCTAACATTTTCGCCCTCCTTTACGTACAGTATTCTGTACTTTTATTATATTCATAGTATATGTGACTGTCAATGATTTATACAAATCATCCTGCTATTGTTTTTTTCTTCCAACTTTCTGTCTTGTTGATTCTTGTTTAATCAGCTATAATGTTTATAGAAAAACTTATAATCATCACTCGAATGGAAGGTGACAATATGCCATTACCAAAAGAATCAACTTACACAACAGATGATATTTACGCTCTGCCAGAAGGCGAAAGAGCTGAACTTATTGACGGTCATATTTATTATATGGCTCCACCAAGCAGGATGCATCAGCGGATTTCAACACGACTTACCAGTATTATTGATCGTTATATTGAAAATCATCATGGTCAGTGTCAAGTTTACGCTGCTCCATTCGCTGTGCATCTGGACGAAACAAACAGCACTTATGTAGAACCAGATATATCTGTTATCTGCGATCCGAACAAACTGAATGATAAAGGCTGCATAGGCTCTCCTGACTGGATCATTGAAATCGTATCTCCAGCAAGTAAAAGAATGGATTACTATACGAAACTGTTCAAGTACAGAACTGCCGGTGTCCGTGAGTATTGGATTATAGATTCGTCAAAGAATCAGGTTGTAGTGTACAATTTCGAACATGGTGATATGGAACAATATACATTACAGGATTCTGTAAAAGTCGGGATCTATGATGATTTATCTATTGATTTCTCACAGATTAATCTGTAGAATTCCCTGCCTTCAAAAATCAGCACTTTTTCCCAAATAAAAAGTTGACGTTTATCCCTGATGTTGCAAAGGATTTACGTCAACCTTTCTTATGCAAAAAATCACGTTTCTGTTTTGACCTGAGTTTATATAAGATTCTGGTCAAGTTTTTTCTTGAATTTCACGTAGGAATCACAATGGATTTTCCGCACTTTTTATATTCTGCTTACACTGTATCGGGTTTGGTATCGGAACAAGTCGCATCTGAAGCAGAATGTTGTAGTTACTACGTTTTATAATTTCTACCATTTTAGTCAAGATTATTTTTTCTGACCATGTAGTTACTATGTTGATTTTCCTGTAGTTGTCTGACAGGGATAAGCTCCATTTTTATAAATTCAAAACTTATTCTCATTGTTTTAAG
>CAVBPN010000067.1:0-8719 GCA_963597235.1 bacterium | reverse complement strand
GTGAATGGATTGCATCTCAAGCCGCATTTATTCAGACTTTATTTCGAGATATCAGTTGGGAAAGTTGAGTAAATTTTATAATCTTTCCGTAACTCCCCACACCTACCCCCGAATCTTTTCTTCCCACTCTTTCTCGCAGAATCCTGTCAGGATGAAATCTTCTCCTACCACAAGCGGACGTTTCACAAGCATGCCATTCGTTGCCAGAAGTTTCAGCTGTTCATCTTCCGTCATCTCAGAAAGCTTATCCTTGAGGTTCATCTGCTTATAGAGCATTCCACTGGTATTGAAGAATTTTTTGAGCGGCATTCCACTCTTTCCATACCATTCTTTCAGTTCTTCGTATGTAGGATTTTCCTCTACAATCGCACGCTCCTCAAAAAAGATCTTGTGCTCCTCGAGCCATTTGAGGGCTTTCTGGCAGGTGCTGCATTTCCGATATACTAAAACTAACATAGTGCTTTCTCCCTTCTTATCTTTCAGACTGCTTTTCCATATTCATAAATTGTGTCGCTTGGAAGATCAATATTTTCAGTCCAATATACACACGTACGACTTGTATTCAACTGTACCTTTTCAAACAGACCAGGAATATTTCGTAGTGCTTCATAGCTTCTAATCTGTTTTATATCTTCTTCCACATCATAGATACATTTCTTTCCATCGTCAAATATAACTTCTAAAAAAAACTGGCTAAGTGGTTTCACACTTTTTATTCTTGGAATCATAGCGTCTCCTCCTATCTTAATGGTGGTAGTTTTTTTAGATTCTGTTCTTCCCACATCTTCAGCAATGTCGTTTTATGTATTTTCATCCAATCTTTCACCAATTCCTGCTCTTTTACAGGAAGATCACCTTCAACCATTTCCATTTTCTGTAAATCAAAAATCCCAACATATTCGCCATACGATGCATGAATATGACTGGGTTCATGTTCCTTAGGTTTAAAAAACATCCTAATAACAATTCCATAAAATCTACTTATTTCAGGCATGCTCTTACCTCCTTTTATCTGGCAGGCAAGATTTTTTCACTCTCAGCACTGCCGTATATCTTACTCTCAACGAAACCACCGGCGATATGCCAAGATTTTGTACAAAGATCTGTCTATAGATACATTAAGTCTCTTTTGTTCTATGATACCCTACTGTCCCGGTGCTGTCAACGAGCTTTTTTTGTAATATTTTGTCGAAAAATATATTTCCAAACGGGCGAACGATTTTTCCGAACAGCTCTGGTATTTTAGACAGGAATCTGCTACAATATGTTGCAGCAATTTAACTTACTGTTTGCAGCTACCATCATCACCTCGGATATACCGCTGCAAACCACTTTATCTTAAAGGAGGTCCCGTTATGGGTTACGATAAACTTGAGCGAAATCTGATCGATATCATAAAGGAAGAACAGGCAAAACTCGGCTTCTTTAAAGAAGATATCCGTCTGTACTATCCGCTCTCTTCCCTGAATCATTTCTTTTCTGCCAGGGACAGTGCTGATGAGATGCAGGAACGTCTGAATTCTCTGCCTGATTCTCTTACAGAAAAACTTGGACAGATCGAAGTCTCTCACAAAGGTGACCGCTTCTGTTTCCACATCCCGGAAGAAGGCACGGTCTATGTGCATGACAATACCGCACCAAACGAGTTTATCCGGCAGCTTGTAGAATTAGTTGCAAGACACGGCTGCACCATGAATGAAATTCTGGATCTGTTCCATACTTATTCACAGGATGTTATCACAGAGGAAATGAATAACGGTGAATTTGACCATCTGATCCGTTTCGCCGACAAACCGGAAGATACTTACTACTATTGTTTCAAAGACGAAGGCTGCCATATCATCTATCACCGTTTCCTTCCGGAAGATTACGCAGACTTCGATTTCTAAGGAGGAACGCTCATGTGTACAGCCGCAACTTATAAAACAAAAGACTTTTATTTCGGCCGGACATTGGACTATGAATTTTCCTACGGTGATCAGATCACGATCACCCCAAGGAATTATCCGTTCCATTTCCGCCATGCCGGTACAAAGGAAACGCACTATGCGATCATCGGTATGGCTCATGTAGCCGGAGATTATCCGTTATATTACGATGCCATCAACGAAAAAGGCATCGGCATGGCAGGACTGAATTTCGTTGGAAACGCCGCGTATGCTGATATAAGACCGGATACAGACAACGTTGCTCAGTTTGAATTTATCCCGTGGATCTTAAGCCAGTGTGTCTCTGTAAGAGAAGCACGTGAGCTTCTCACTCACATGAATCTGGTAAACACACCGTTCAGCGAGCAATTTCCTCTGGCACAGCTTCACTGGATCATCTCTGATGAAACTGCCTCCATCACAGTGGAATCCATGGCAGATGGCCTGCACATCTACGACAACCCGGTCGGTGTGCTCACAAATAACCCGCCTTTTCCACAGCAGATGTTCTCTCTGAATAACTATATGCACCTTTCTCCGAAACAACCGATGAATACTTTTGCGGATCATCTGACGCTTAACGCCTACAGCCGCGGAATGGGTGCACTTGGACTTCCGGGAGACCTGTCTTCTGCTTCCCGTTTTGCACGCGTTGCTTTCACAAAGATGAATTCATTTTCCGGTGATTCTGAGGCAGAAAGCGTCAGCCAGTTTTTCCACGTCCTTGGTTCTGTCGACCAGCAGAGAGGCTGCTGCGAAGTTGCCGCGGGAAAATATGAGATCACGCTCTACACCTCCTGCTGCAACGCAACAAAAGGAATCTACTATTACACAACTTACGAAAATCATCAGATCAGTGCCGTCGATATGCACAGAGAAAATCTTGATGGAACTACTTTGATCTGTTATCCTGTGATCCAGGGCGAGCAGATTCATTACCAGAACTAGGAGGTACCTTTCATGAATCTTGGAAATTTAATGCAGTTAAAAAGTTCCTGGGCAACTTTTACCCAGAATCATCCGAAATTCCCGAAGTTTCTTCAGGCAGCCAGCACCGCTGTCAAAGAGGATACTCTGATCGAGATCAAAATCACGACCGCTGAGGGAAAAGTCATCGAGACAAATCTTAAAGTAAAAGCGTCAGATATTGAACTTGTCAAAAACCTTGCAGATAACTGATCGGACTCCAGACGCAAAATTCCCCGGAATATGCCACACGCAGCATACTCCGGGGAGTCTTTTTTTGTAATTTTTAGTAGTTTGGCTGTGTCGCTGCCACACCTTTCGTTACCATCTCAAATAACTCAAATGGAATTCCGACCGCCATATCATTTTCACTCCACTTGCACAGCATTCTCGTGCTTGGGCATAATACACTGACATTCAGCTCACCGGTAAGATACGGGGATACAGTAACTTCTGAACACATGCCCTGCATTGCCCCCATATCGATCGCCGGTTTCTTTCCTGTATGATATTCATATCCCTGTACATAACGCATTGCCTGATAGGCATTACAGATGCTGATAATAACATCCGGTGTCTGTACACACTGGCTTAACGGCACGACCGCCACTCCATAATTATGTACCGGCATTCTGTGCAGACTCTTTATAGAGCTTCTGAGCCTTCTTGCCGTTGCAACTGATGAATACAGTTTATAGGAAAAATATTCCTGACCACTTTCAATCTTCTCTGTGCTTGGTTCCAGCGCAAGTGCCGTTGTTGCCCCGTCACACTTATGATGTTCCAGCCGGCTTTTTGTACCTTTTCCCTTTAATGCAGCCTGTTTTACCATCACACAATACGGCATCGCCGCCCTGATTTCTTCTGTCGGATAGTGATCATAATCTTCTTTTGTAAATAAAAAAGTAATTGCAACCGGTTCTTTTTCCAGACCGATCACTTCCTTCAGTTCTTCCATATACTGATCTACATTTTCTTTCGGGTACTCCTCATGCGGCAGCCCATATTCTATATTTTTATGTTTAAATGGCATCTCTCTTCTCTCCTGTCTTTTATTTAATCTTTTATTTAATCGCTGCAAAATTCAGCTTAAATAGATCATATTTCACCAGGATCAGCACAATGATCATATAAAGGATAACTCCACTTATCAAAAACAGCCAGTCGCTCCCTGTGATTTCTGTTGTCTTATAATACGTTCTTTTCTCGCTTCTTCCAAGCCCACGGCTTTCCATCGCACAGGCAACTCTCTCACCTCTTCTTGCCGCCACACACAATAATGGAAGCATGACCCTGAAAGGTGAGGTAAATCTGGAGATCAGACCTTTGTTCCACGGAATTCCCCTGATTTCCTGTGCAAGATGAATGGAATCCACCTGTGCCTGTAATTCCGGCAAAAAGCGATATGCCGCCATCGTTGCATAGCCATGGACGACTGATACTCTGCATTGTAAGATCAGACTTAATACAAGATCCCTCGGTCTGGTTGTCAGAACAAATCCCATTGACATCGTAACCAGTGCCAGAATACGAAAGCCTAAGGATACTGAATGAATCAGGTCCCGTTCCGTCCAGCGGAATATCCAGAAACGACAGACGATTCCTGCTTCATCATTCAAACCACGCAAAATCAGCATGGAAATCATAAAAAGAACACTGACCACGATAAACAGCAACAGCCGCCTCAGAAGATTCTTAAGCGGTATCTTTCCCATGATCCACGTTGTAAGAAACGCCAGCAGAAACGTGATCACCGGAAGCACCGGAAAATACGAGAGGCATACGGTAACCGTCATAATGACGATCAACACTAACTTTATCATTGGATTTCTCCGATGCAAAAAAGAATCCCGTTCGATATATGCAAACATTACTGCGTGCCCCCTTTCAGGACAGTTTCACTTACCACATGCCCGTCCTCAATTTTTACTTCCCGGGTAGCATACTGCTCTACCAGAGACCTGTCGTGTGTGATCATGATAATCGTCACACCCTCTCTTCGCAGCATTTCCATATCGTTCATCAATTCCAGCCGGTTTTCGTAATCCTGCCCATAGGTTGGTTCATCCAGGAAAAGGATTTTCTGATCTGTCAGCAGCATGCTTGCCACACTCAGTCTTCTCTTCTGCCCCTGACTCAGTACAAACGGACTCTTCTCTTTTTCTGTATCCAGATGAAAACGTTTCAGCATCTTTTCGACTTTTTCTTCTTTTTCCTGCTGGCTGATCTTCACCTTTTTCAGACTGAACAGCATTTCATCCCATACCGTATTTGTCACAAACTGTTCCTCCGGATTCTGAAAAACAAGTCCTGTTTTACGGTAAAGTTCTTTTTTTCGATAAGATTCTATTGCCTTTCCATACAGGGATATCTTTCCTTCCTTCTGCTTAACGATCTGAAAGATCACTCGCAGCAGTGTCGTCTTTCCAACTCCGTTTTTTCCTGTAATCGCAAGAAATTCCTGTTTATATATTTTCAAATTCAAATGCCGCAGGACATAGTCTTTCTCATTGATCTGTCTCTTCCGGATTCCCTGTCCCTGATAGGCGAACGAAAGGTCTTCCAGATTCAGCACACATTCCCGTGGTGTCTCCGTTTTTTCAACTTTTGCGGACAGCTTTTTGAAATGTTGTGATTCTATCCATGCTCTGTACGAAGTTTCCACCTGATCTCCGTAGACATCAGAAAGGATCTTTCCCTGTGAATCAAACAGGAGCAGATGATCCACGGATTCTATGATTTCTTCCACATTATGCTCCACAAGGATGATCGTCATCTGTTTTTCTTTCGATAATCTCAAGATCAATTCAAAGATCTGCTGTCTGCTTACCGGATCCAGATTCGCTACCGGTTCATCCAAAAGCAAGATTTCCGGTTCTGTCACCAGCACGGATGCGATTGCAATTTTCTGTTTCTGTCCTCCCGAAAGATTATTGAGATCCCTTTTTTCATAACCGGATAACCCGATATATTCCAGTATCTCTTTTATTCTCTGACTCATAACTTTCTTTGGAACCTCAAGATTCTCCATTCCAAATGCCAGCTCTTCTTCCACTGTAAATGTACAGAACTGACTCTCCGGATTCTGCATGACAAATCCAATCCTGTCACAGCGTTTCCTCGGAAGTTCTTCTGTAATATCCTGTTTGTCCAATAACACTTTCCCGGTGAGCTTTCCTTCATACATATGCGGGATCAGGCCATCCAGGAGATAAAGAACTGAGCTTTTCCCGCATCCACTCGGGCCGCATATCGCATGAACTGCTCCTTTTGAAAAAGAACAAGAGAGATGCTCCCATACCGGAAGCGTCTCTCCTTCATAACAATAGGTAACATCCTGTAATTCAAGGCCCATCTTGTCATTCTTTATTTTGCACATACAAATCCTTTCAGCACACCGGTCTTTACCAATGCTGCTGTAATCACTTTTACCAGTACAATACCGATTACAACGGAGCTTAACAGACGTACTACAACAACACCTGCTGCAATTGCAGATCCGTAACTCCAAGGTGTTCCCCAGAAAAAGGTATCTCTTCCGAATACCAATACTGCTCCGAGAATCTGACCGATTACCATGCATTTAAGACTTGCATCGTATTTGAAAACAGCATATGCAATCTCTACTCCAAGAGCTTCTAAGACTCCTGCCAGAACCAACTGTAAACCATATGGGCTTCCAAGAAGCAGATTCACACCAGCTGTAACAAGTGCTCCGAAAAATGCGATTCCCGGTTTGCGTACCAGATGCATCGGAAGTGCTCCTGACAGCATATAAATACCAAAGGTAAGTTCCATAAATACAGTTCCAAGAACTGCAGTCATTGGCATGTATGCATAGTCAAGTAATGTGTAGATCACTCCTACCACAGCTGCAACCATAGCAACAACTACAATTTCTTTTGTTGTGAGTTTCTTGTTCATTCTCATTCTCCTTAGTGTTATTTTCTGTCAAACAAACATCTGCAATTATAATGGATGGCCTGAGAAAAGTAAAATTAGTAATATCCTATATTATCGTTCATTTATAGATATCATCTATTAATCAAAGCAATTCCAACAGATTCCGGCATAAGATTCAGTAAAAATATCGAGCTTGTCAAAAACCTCGCCATGTGATATACTAATCACAGATTTTAAGATATGTACAAAAGAACAGGACACAAAAGAGAACTTTCTTCAATGATTCAGAACAGCAGTTTTCCTGCATTCATGTTCTACATAATCTGCGGACAGTTCTTGTCTGATACAAAAGATAAAATAAAATCTAAGGGACATGCAGATGTAATAAATACATTTGCAATGTCCTTTTTTTATACGGTAAATCTTAATTCATTTTTGCTTTATTTTGCCGGCTTCTATTATAATCTTATAACCTTACCCTTTCTTCCTTGCCGTTTGCCACGCGAAACGCCCTTGGTGTGGTATGATACCTCTCTTTGAATACCCGGTGGAAGTAACTGCCGTTCTCATATCCGACAGCCGCAATGATATCGCTGATCGGAAGGTCTGTCTCACACATCAGCTCTACAGCTTTATTCAGGCGTTTTCGCTGCAACAGTTCTTTAAAATTAAATCCTGTATTCTTTCTTATCATTTTACTCAGCATATGCATCGGAAGATGCAGTTTTTCGCAGAGTTCCGTCAGTGTAGCTGTCTTGTACTGCTGTTCAATATAATCCAGTGTTGTCATTGCAATCATATTCTCATACTGATTCGGCAGACGCATCTCTGCATACTGCACGGATTCCAGAAGATAGAGAAAGATCAGTCCCATCGTTGTCTGATTGATACGATTCTGGTCTCCCTTACCGGTCACAAGAGAATATATCATATTCTCCAGAAGGTTCTGAATCTGAAGAACTTCTGCCACTTTAAAATGAAGATACTCGCCCCGTTCATCGTCCTGTCGGAGCACATTGACCAGAAAATCAGCCAGTACGTTATTATTCCCGGCCATAGTATATGCCACATCAAAAAACTCCGGAAGAATCATAAAATTGATTGCAATATCCTCTTCGCCTGCCGGAAGGATCTCATGCCTTGTATACTGATTCAGAAAAAGCAATTCCCCCTTATGGATCACAACTTCTTTTCCGCCGATGATATTCGTCAGCTGCCCCTGACAGACATAAAGCACTTCAATAAAGTTATGCCGGTGAGACGGAAAATGTACAAATCGCGTATGCGTGCGCACAGCGATCAGTTTTCCCTCGCTGAGCATCTTTGCACTGTCCACGGTAAAATCCTTACCTGAGGTATAGAGATCCTTATCTACTTCTGCCACGCCGTCCAGGATACGCTGTTCTTCTTTTGTAATAACTCTTAAATGATCCAATAAAGCCTGCTGCATCTGCTACTCCTGCTTTCTTCTCTACCATGCTTCTTACCACAGTAACTTACTGCTTCTATTCTACCATGCCTGTCCGGTATAAAGCAATATATCAAAAACAGAGCGAAGCCTTTCGGCTCCGCCCTGTTTTTTAAGGATTTATCATATTCAGAAAAACTTTAGCTTCTCTAAAACTGCTGATTAGTACAGTTCTGCGTACTCTTCAACGTTTTCTGGTGTGAACTGAAGTGGCTCACCAAGAACGATTTCTGTTCCTTCGTCATCAGCTGTTGTGATTGTGAATTCACCCATATCGCCAGCTGTGAATGTTTCGTCAACTGCACCAGTGATGTCACCTTTTACAAGTGCCATTGTTGCATATGCGGAAAGGTTTCCAAGACCTTCCATATCCCACAGATAGAAGTATGGGCAGGAATGTGCATCGTCATCGCCTGTGTACTCAACCATTTCAGATGGAAGTCCAAGACCTGTC
>CAVBPN010000066.1:0-3650 GCA_963597235.1 bacterium | reverse complement strand
AATTACACAACCGTTTGTACCGTAAACGTGTTCCGGTGATCATTACCTATGAGGGCTGGGATGCAGCAGGAAAGGGCGGAAATATTAAACGAATTGCTGGGGCACTGGATCCGAGAGGATATGAAGTGCAGCCGATCGCCAGCCCGGAGCCGCATGAGAAAGCACGCCATTATCTCTGGAGATTCTGGACAAGACTTCCGAAAGACGGACATATTGCAATCTTTGACCGTACCTGGTATGGCCGTGTCATGGTAGAACGTCTGGAAGGGTTCTGCAGTGAAAATGACTGGAAACGTGCCTATAATGAAATGAATGAATTTGAGAAGGAACTGCATGACTGGGGTGCTGTGATCATTAAATTCTGGGTACAGATCGATAAGGATACCCAGCTGGAGCGATTTAATGACCGTCAGAATAATCCGGAAAAACGCTGGAAAATTACAGATGAAGACTGGAGAAACCGTGAGAAATGGAATCAGTACGAGGAAGCAGTAGATGAGATGCTGAAAAAGACAAGTACGACATTTGCTCCGTGGCATATCCTGGAATCTGTAGATAAGAAATATGCACGTATTAAGGCGCTGAAGACCGTGATCGCTGAACTGGAAAAAGCATTAAAATAATATAGTATAAACGAAAAGTTCCCTCTTTGCCGGACTATGAAACGGTCGGTAAGGAGGGAGCTTTTTTACGCTCTCAGATAATTTTTCATTGTTTTCAGAGCATTTTTTTCAAGACGACTGACCTGGGCCTGAGAGATACCGATTTCGTCAGCGACTTCCATCTGTGTTTTTCCTTCGTAAAAACGCATTTCGATGATATGTCGTTCGCGTTGCCCGAGGCGGTTCATAGCTTCACGCAGGGAGATATTTTCAAGCCAGTGTTCTTCCTTATTTTTCTGGTCACTGATCTGATCCATGACATATAAAGTATCTCCACCTTCTGAATAGACAGGTTCAAACAGGCTGACGGGACTTTGAATCGCATCAAGGGCATAGACGATCATTTCTTTTTCAATTCCAATCGCATCCGCAATTTCGGTAAGAGTCGGTTCTTTCAGATTCTTTTTGATCATGCTTTCTTTTGTGTAAATTGCTTTGTAGGCAATGTCACGCAGAGAACGGCTGACCCGGATACTATTGTAATCCCGGAGATAGCGGCGGATCTCCCCGATGATCATGGGGACTGCATATGTTGAAAATTTGACGTTCAGTGTATCATTAAAATTATCCACTGCTTTCATGAGTCCGATGCATCCGATCTGGAACAGGTCGTCTGCATTTTCGTTACTGTTCTGAAAACGTTTGATAACACTTAACACAAGACGGAGATTTCCTTTGATGTACTGTTCGCGGGCAGCCTGATCCCCTTTCTTGATCCTCTGAAAAAGTTCTTCCTTTTCATCCGGTTTCAGAACCGGAAGAGTAGATGTATTTACCCCGCAGATTTCTACTTTATTAAGTGCCATCGAAATATCCTCCTTATTTCATTTGGTACTAGAAATGATTCTCAGGGAGGACGGGAAATATACTTTTTCAGAAAAAATATAAAAATTAATAGCCCTTGACAGTGTCAGAGAAGGTGGTCTTTGTGAAAACATTTTTCTTCTTTGATCTCAACGAGGATGATATCGTCACCAATCTGACAGATGCAGCACCACGGAATGATGTATTCACTTTCGCGTCCGGGAAAAAAACAGAATTTACCGGGACCAGGTACGATCAATGCAGTGATTTCACCGGTTTTGCTGTCAAATTCCAGATCGACCGGACAGCCGAGACTGCGGCAGGTGCAGGTATTGATGACTTCTTTCTGTCTAAGCTCACATAATCTCATGAATTTACCGTTTTTATGAAAATATATGCAGGATTTATCTGAAATATACAGGAGCATTTCTTGACATTGTCCGAAAAGATAAAGTATAATTATTTCATTAAAGGGGAAAGAGGGGAAAGTACTGTGAGATGCCCGTTTTGTAATCAGGATAACAGTAAGGTCGTGGATTCCCGACCGGTAGAAGATACAAATTCTATTCGCAGACGCCGGATGTGTGAATCCTGCGGAAAGAGATTTACAACTTATGAAAAAGTTGAGACGATTCCACTGAGCGTAATTAAGAAGGACCAGACACGTGAGCAGTATGATCGCTCAAAGATCCAGGATGGAATTCTTCGAGCATGTTATAAGAGACCAATTGCAGTGGAAAAAATAGAGGCATTGATGGACTCTATAGAGGGAGAGATTTTTGATACTGCAGATAAAGAAATCTCCAGTACCCGTATTGGTGAGATCGTAATGGAACATCTGAAAGATCTGGATGCAGTGGCATACGTTCGATTTGCTTCCGTGTACAGGGAATTTAAGGATGTCAGCACATTTATGGATGAATTAAAGAAATTTATGGAACCGTAATTTATAGAATGGTAGATTGCGAAGTTTCAGAATCATAAAGCTATAAAAAGGGCGCTCCGGAATGATCCGGAACGCCTTTAAAATTACGATTACGAATGATTGGGAATTAAACAATACCCTGAGCCATCATAGCATCTACAACTTTTTCGAATCCTGCGATGTTAGCACCAACAACAAAGTTGTCTTTCAGGTCATAACGTTTTGCAGCATCGCTGATCTTAGCGTAGATATCAACCATGATCTGATGAAGTTTAGCATCAACTTCTTCGGATGTCCAGGAAAGTCTCTGGGAGTTCTGGCTCATTTCCAGTGCGGAAGTAGCAACACCACCAGCGTTAGCTGCTTTACCAGGCAGGAACAGAACGCCGTTTTCCATAGCGTAGTCTGTAGCTTCTCTTGTAGTAGGCATGTTAGCACCTTCTACGATATATTTGCATCCGTTTGCAACAAGAGTCTTTACGCCGTCAACATCAAGTTCATTCTGAGTTGCACATGGAAGATATACATCACATTTGATGTTCCAGATGCCAACACCCTCTGTGTAAGTAGCACCCTCTACGCGATCTGCATATTCTTTAATACGTCCACGTTTTACTTCTTTGATGTCTTTGACTACATCAAGATTGATGCCGTTCGGATCATAAACATATCCGTTGGAATCACAAAGGGCAACAACTTTTGCACCAAGCTGAGTTGCTTTCTGAATTGCGTAAATAGCAACGTTACCGGAACCGGTAACAACAACAGTTTTTCCATCAAGAGAATCGTTGTGGTCTTTCATAAGCTCGTTCAGAATGTAAACTACGCCGTATCCGGTAGCTTCTGTACGGATCAGGGAACCGCCATAGGTAAGTCCTTTACCTGTCAGAACACCTTCATAGAGAGCGCGAACACGTTTGTACTGTCCGAAAAGATATCCGATCTCACGTCCGCCAACACCGATATCACCAGCCGGTACGTCTGTATCAGCACCGATATATTTGCAAAGCTCTGTCATAAAGCTCTGGCAGAATGCCATAACTTCTCTGTCGGATTTACCCTTAGGATCGAAGTTGGAACCACCTTTGCCGCCGCCGATCGGGAGACCTGTCAGCGAGTTTTTGAAAATCTGTTCGAAACCAAGGAATTTAAGAATGCTCTGGTTAACTGTCGGATGGAAACGAAGACCACCCTTGTAAGGTCCGATTGCACTGTTGAACTGAACACGGTATCCTTTGTTAACCTGTACGGTACCATTG
>CAVBPN010000065.1:0-4882 GCA_963597235.1 bacterium | reverse complement strand
TGGAAGATGTCCTCCTTCTCCAGGTTTTGCTCCCTGTGCCATCTTGATCTGAATTTCTCTTGCAGATACCAGATAACGGCTGGTAACACCAAATCGTCCACTGGCTACCTGTTTGATTGCGGAACAACGGTCATTTTCGCTTCCTGCTGATGCAATACGCTCTGCACTTTCACCACCCTCACCGGTATTGGATTTACCATGGAGATGGTTCATCGCAATTGCCAGTGTCTCATGGGCTTCCTGAGAAATAGAACCGTAAGACATAGCACCTGTCTTGAATCGTTTTACAATCTCATCTACGCTCTCAACTTCCTCGATCGGAATTGTTTTTTCCGGATAGTTAAATTCCAGAAGTCCACGGAGTGCCCCGTGACTTTCTTTATCTACGAGTGCTGTATACTGTTTGAACAGATCATAACTTCCTGTCCATGTAGATTCCTGAAGGAGATGAATGGTCTGTGGATTATAGCGGTGTTCTTCGCCCTGACTTCTCATCTTATGTGCGCCGACGCTGTCCAGTGTAAGATCTGTATCCAGTCCAAGCGGGTCAAATGCTTCAGAATGAAGTCTTTCTACATTGTCCTCAATATCTTCCAGTGTAATTCCACCGACACGGCTTACTGTTCCGGTAAAGTATTTATCGATCACATCCTGTGAGATACCAATTGCCTCAAAAATCTGAGATCCCTGATAAGACTGAATGGTAGAAATACCCATTTTGGAAGCAATCTTTACAATACCGCTTAATACAGCATGGTTATAATCATCTACTGCTGCATAATAATCTTTATCCAGCATATGAGTATCGATCAGTTCACGGATAGTTTCCAGTGCAAGATACGGATTGATTGCACTTGCACCGTATCCGAGAAGGGTTGCAAAATGATGTACTTCTCGCGGTTCTCCGGACTCCAGAATGATTGCAAGGGAGGTACTCTTCTTGTTTTTTACAAGATGCTGATGAACTGCTGATACTGCCAGCAGTGACGGAATCGGCATATGGTTTTCATCCACACCTCTGTCGGAAAGTACCAGAATATTTGCACCGTCACGATATGCTTTATCAACCTCCACAAACAGACGGTCAATTGCTCGTTCCAGTTTTGTACTCTTATAATATAAAGTAGAAACGACAGCGACTTTGAATCCTTCATGATCCATATTTTTAATCTTCAGCATATCCGTATTGGTAAGGATCGGATGAAGAATCTTTAATACCTGACAGTTCTCCGGCTGCTGTACCAGAAGGTTTCCGTCTTTTCCAACGTAAACACTGGTTGATGTTACAATTTCCTCACGAATTGCATCGATTGGCGGGTTTGTAACCTGCGCAAAAAGCTGTTTAAAATAATCAAACAATGGACGATGTTCTTTAGAAAGTACTGCCAGCGGTGTGTCAACACCCATGGCTCCGATACTCTCTGCACCGTTCAGTGCCATATTACGGATGGAAGTACGGTACTGCTCATAAGTATAACCGAACGCTTTCTGCAGACGTGCGCGCTGCTCATCTGTATATTCTTCCATACGGATATTCGGGATCTTGATGTCTTTCAGCTGTACCAGATTGCTGTTCAGCCACTCACCATACGGCTGCATGGTTGCATATTTTTCTTTCAGTTCATCATCATCGATCACTTTTCCCTGCACGGTATCTACCAGCAGCATTTTACCAGGATGCAGACGTTCTTTCAGAACGATCTTATCTTCCGGCACCGGCATGACACCAACTTCAGAAGAAAGGATCATATAGCCGTCAGAAGTGATATAGTATCTGGACGGACGCAGACCGTTACGGTCAAGCACAGCTCCCATTACATCACCATCAGAAAACAGAATGGACGCAGGACCATCCCATGGTTCCATCATCGTTGCATAATACTGATAGAAATCTCTCTTTTCCTGAGAAATGGTATCATTGTATGCCCATGGCTCCGGAATTGTGATCATAACAGCCAGAGGAAGATCCATTCCGCTCATTACCAGGAATTCCAGTGTATTGTCAAGCATTGCAGAGTCGGAACCATTGCGGTTTACGACCGGAAGGACTTTATGAAGCTGACCTTTAAGGTATGGAGACTCCATATTTTCTTCTCTTGCAAGCATCTTATCTGCATTTCCACGAATGGTGTTGATTTCACCATTGTGTACCATAAAACGGTTCGGATGTGCTCTTTCCCAGCTCGGATTTGTATTCGTACTGAATCTTGAATGAACCATAGCGATTGCTGATTCATAATCCGGACTCTGAAGATCTGCAAAGAACGTGCGCAGCTGTCCTACAAGGAACATACCTTTATATACAATCGTACGGCTGCTCATGGAAACAACATACGTATTATCATTACTCTGTTCAAATTCACGACGTGCAATATAAAGCATACGGTCGAACGGAAGACCTTTTTCCACTTCTTCCGGTTTCTTGATAAATGCCTGCATGATGTAAGGCATACACTCTCTTGCTTTGTGTCCGAGTACTTCCGGAATTACAGGAACAGTTCTCCAGCCAAGAAGCTCCAGTCCCTCTTTTTCCACAATGATCTCGAACATTTTCTTAGCCTGGGCACGTTTGATCTCATGCTGCGGGAAAAAGAACTGAGCAATACCATATTCTCTCTCTCCGCCGATATCAAAGCCCTCTTTCTTACAGGCTTTTTTGAAAAATTTATGTGAGATCTGCAGAAGGATACCAACACCATCTCCGGTCTTTCCTTCTGCATCTTTACCTGCACGATGCTCCAGATGTTCTACGATTCTGAGAGCATTTGCAACAGTATCATGAGTCTTTTTACCTTTTATATTTACAACCGCACCGATACCGCAGTTATCATGCTCGAATTCGCTGCGGTACAGTCCCCGATCTTCTCTCCTTACTTCCTGCATGGTCATTTATCCTTTCTATTTCTGATAGGAATGAAACAGGATTTGAGCCTGTTTCATTCCCCTTTTTCTTTATTCTTTATTTTGTGCCTGTCGGCTCTGTTTCAGCTTTGCATATTCATCAGCTGCTTTTACAAATCCACGGAACAGCGGATGTGCATGGTTCGGTCTGGACTTAAATTCCGGATGTCCCTGTGTTCCCTCATAGAACGGATGATCTTTAATCTCGATCATTTCTACAATATGTCCGTCCGGAGAAGTTCCGGCAATTGTCATGCCCTTTTCTGCAAGTTCTTCGCGATATGCGTTGTTGACTTCATAACGATGTCTGTGTCGCTCCTGAATTTCTTTCTTGCCAAACAGTTCCAGTGCCTTTGAATTATCTGCAAGTACACACGGATAGTTTCCAAGTCTTAAGGTTCCTCCAAGATCCTCTACACTCTCCTGATCCGGCATCAGTGCGATCACCGGATGTTTTGTAGCCGGGTCAAGCTCAATGCTGTTTGCATCTTCATATCCAAGAACATGTCTCGCAAATTCAACGATTGCCATCTGCATACCAAGGCAGATTCCAAGATACGGAATCTTGTGTACACGCGCATACTGTGCAGCCAGGATCATACCTTCCGTTCCACGGTTTCCAAAACCGCCCGGAACCAGAATACCATCTACTTTATGAAGGGACTGATCCAGATTCTTTTCATTCAGTTCTTCTGAATCGATCCATGTAAGCTCAACCTTTGCTCTGCAAGAAATGCCGCCATGCTTTAATGCTTCTACGACACTTAAGTATGCATCATGGAGCTGTGTATATTTTCCTACCATAGCTATATTTACAGTACTTTCCGGATTTCTCAGATCATTGACCATTTCTGTCCACTCAGTAAGATCCGGTTTACGGTTTTCCAGTCTTAAGGACTCCAGAACTACATCTGCAAGCTTTTCTCTTTCCATAGCGAGTGGTGCTTCATATAAATATTCAACATCCAGATTCTGCAGTACATGACTGACCGGTACATTACAGAAGAGTGCTATCTTTCCTTTAATCTCATCTGTCAGCGGATGCTCACTTCTGCATACCAGAACATCCGGCTGAATTCCCATTCCCTGAAGTTCTTTTACACTTGCCTGGGTCGGCTTTGTCTTCATCTCTTCAGATGCCTTCAGATACGGAATCAGTGTTACATGAATCAGGATTGCATTGTCATGTCCCACATCATGCTGGAACTGACGGATGGATTCCAGAAATGGCTGGCTCTCAATATCACCAACAGTTCCGCCGACTTCAATGATTGCGATTTTTTCTTCATCCTGTGCCTTTGCACGATAAAAACGACTCTTGATCTCATTGGTGATATGCGGAATGACCTGAACCGTACCTCCTCCAAAATCTCCATGACGTTCTTTCTGAAGCACAGACCAGTAGACTTTACCGGTTGTTACGTTAGAATTCTTATCAAGACTCTCATCAATGAATCTCTCATAGTGTCCCAGATCCAGGTCTGTCTCTGTACCGTCATCTGTAACAAAAACCTCTCCATGCTGGATTGGATTCATAGTACCAGGATCAATATTAATATAAGGATCAAACTTCTGCATAGTTACCTGATAACCCCTTGCTTTCAGAAGTCTTCCGAGCGAAGCTGCGGTAATTCCTTTACCAAGTCCGGATACAACACCACCTGTAACAAAAACATATTTTACTGCCATTACCGATTTCCTCCTCCATTTTATATCTTAAATCAAAAATGCCAGAAGAAATAAAGAGACTGCCCCCTTTATCGCTTCCGACACCTTCGTCAGACAAAATCATAAAATATAAAATTACTATACATTATTTTTTTTTGTTTGTAAATATACATTTTCTATAATTTTCAGCATCCACAGTCAATTTCTTTGTTGAGTTCTGCTGCCACATCCATTGGATATTTACCGTCAAAGCAGGCTTTGCATAAAGGAAGATGTCCTGCCATTCCTTCCAGATAATCACTCTGCATATAAC
>CAVBPN010000064.1:1643-4301 GCA_963597235.1 bacterium | reverse complement strand
CAGAAATGGAGAGATCGTACAGGGTACAGTCATTGATGTAAAAGATGATGAAATCATCCTGAATATCGGTTATAAAGCAGACGGTATTATCACTAAGAGTGAATATTCCAATGATGCTTCACTTGTACTCACAGATGCAGTTCGTGTTGGCGACAGCATGGAAGCAAAAGTGCTGAAAGTCAATGACGGTGAAGGACAGGTTATCCTGACTTACAAGAGACTTGCTGCTGAAAAAGGCAACAAACGTCTGGAAGCTGCTTTCGAATCACAGGAAGTACTGAAAGCTCCTGTAACACAGGTACTGGATGGCGGTCTTTGTGTAAATGTAGAAGAGGCCAGAGTATTCATTCCTGCAAGCCTTGTTTCCGACACATATGAAAAAGATCTTTCCAAATATGCAGATAAAGAAATTGAATTCGTTATCACAGAATTCAACCCGAGAAGAAGACGTATCATCGGTAACCGTAAACAGCTTCTTCTTGTAGAAAAAGCAGAAAAACAGAAAGAACTTATGGAGAAGATCCATGTTGGCGATACTGTAACAGGTGTTGTTAAAAACGTTACCGATTTCGGTGCTTTCATCGATCTTGGCGGAGCAGACGGACTTCTTCACATCTCCGAAATGTCCTGGGGCAGAGTTGAAAACCCGAAAAAGGTATTCAATGTAGGGGATGAAGTAAGAGTTCTTATTAAAGAAATCAACGGAGATAAGATTGCTCTTTCCATGAAATTCCCGGAAGAGAATCCATGGCTGTCTGCAGCAGAAGATTTTGCTGTAGGTAATGTTGTTACTGGTAAAGTAGCGCGCATGACAGACTTTGGTGCTTTCGTTGAGCTTGCACCTGGAATCGATGCACTTCTTCATGTATCCCAGATTTCCAGAGAGCATGTTGCAAAACCATCTGATGTACTTTCCATCGGACAGGAAATTCAGGCTAAAGTTGTTGACTTCAACGGTGAAGACAAGAAGATCAGCCTTAGCATGAAAGCTCTGGAAGCTCCGGCCGCAGAAGAAGCTACAGAAGAATAATTTCAGAATTTTAAAGACCTGGCAGATATCTGTCAGGTCTTTTTTTACTTTATAATCACTTATTCAGGTTATCAAGAAAATATGGGAGTGTATGCGTCAGATACTGCATCTGTTTTTTTTCATTATTCAGGAAATCTTCATTGCACAAAAACCATGTATAACAGGTCTGGGGAGTCGCAGCAACTCGCAGGCTCTTATCCATATATTTTGTGAGCGACTTCGGCATCACCGTATCTTCACTCGGAATAAATTCATAATCTTTGTAATTTCTATAATACTGGCGAAGCCTGCCATCTTTAAGATGTACCAGCATTCTCGCCTCACATCCATTCACACTCAGATAAAAATCTGAGTTTCCACAGGATACGTTTACTGGAGCAGCAGCCGGCAATTCTATAACAATTTTTAATTCCTGTTCCAAAATCATACACTGTTTTGGATGATATTCCCCGTCATAAAGCTTCTTGAATGCAAGCAGAGAGAAAATCGTTCCCAGACCGATCAGATCTTCTTCGTTATGTCCCATCACAATTTCTGCAGATTCCGTATCTTTTTTCTTTACAAAATTCTTATACAGACGAATACACTGTCCTCCATCACAGTACTTTCTATTGTGTATTCCGGCAAAATTTTCCAAATCCGGCTGCTTCATTCTGGTCAGTTTAAACAAACTCTGACAGGGTTTTAACAACTGATACACGTCAACCGACGGTATTTTCTCAAATGGACTATCCATTTTGTGTTTTCGATAACGTTCCTCAAGAAAAGGCTGGTCAAATCGATTTCCATTATACTGGATCGTACAGTCTGCTTTTTTTAAAAAATCATAAAATTCCTGTAAAATCAACGGTTCTTCATTTTCGTCCGCACACATCCATTGGTATAGATACCATGCATTTTCCTCAAATCTGGCTGCACCGATCAAATATACAAAAGCAGTATATCTGGACAGTCCAGTTGTCTCAATATCGTAAAAAATCGGGTTATAGTCTGACAATTCACTTTTTGCATTCGACAAATATTTAACGGTATCAAGTGCCGGAAACCCTTGTAAAATAGGTATTTTTTTAACAATCATCGTCATTTTTTCCTTTCGCGATTGTATTTAATTATACACAATATTTTGAAAATTGGGTAGTGAATTTTTCGCCAAAAAGAGGTATAGTATAAGCAGAGTTACTGTTAATATAAAACAAATAAGGCAGTAGCCGGACGGTCGTATGCAGAGATATTGATCACTTTTTATCATCTGCATCATGAAAAAGAAAAAGAATATAAGCAGAACTGATGCTTATAAAACAAGGAGGAAAAATATATGGGAAAACTGACCTTTAGGGGCGGAATCCATCCTTACGAAGGTAAGGAACTATCCAAAGACCATCCGATTGAGAAGTATCTCCCAAAAGGAGAACTGGCCTATCCACTTTCTCAGCATATCGGAGCACCATCTGTTCCCTGCGTAAAAAAAGGTGACACAGTTCTTGCAGGACAGAAAATTGCTGACGCAGGCGGATTTGTTTCCGTGCCGCTTCATGCATCTGTTTCCGGTACCGTTAAAGGCATCGAAAAAAGACTGAATGCTACCGGTTCCATGGTTGACTGCATCGTTGTTGAAAGCGATCAGCAGT
>CAVBPN010000064.1:0-1633 GCA_963597235.1 bacterium | reverse complement strand
GTATCAGGAAGTCGAATTCCAGGAAGCCCGCCTGGAGGATCTTACAAAAGAAGAGATCCTGAACCGAATCAAAGAGGGCGGAGTAGTAGGTATGGGCGGTGCCGGATTCCCGACACATGTTAAGCTTGCGCCAAAGGATCCTTCCAAGATTGAATACATTCTTGTAAATGGAGCTGAATGCGAGCCGTATATCACCAGCGATTATCGCCGTATGATCGAAGAACCTGAAAAAGTCGTAAAAGGCCTTCAGGTCATCCTGAAACTTTTTGATTCTGCAAAGGGTTATATCTGTATCGAAGATAATAAACCGGACTGTATCGCAAAGATGAAGGAACTGGTCAAAGATATTGACCGTATCGAAGTTAAAGAAATGATGACAAAATACCCTCAGGGTGGTGAGCGTACTCTGATCTATGCCACAACAGGCCGTGAGATCAACTCTACCATGCTTCCGGCTGATGTTGGCTGCGTTGTAGATAACGTAGAAACCGTTATTTCTGTATATAAGGCAGTTATCCTCGGAAGACCGGTCATCAATCGTATCGTAACAGTAACAGGTGATGGCATTAAAGAGCCTAAGAACTTCTGTGTACTTACCGGTACGGATATGTCCGAACTGGTTGACGCAGCCGGCGGACTAAAAGCTAAGATTGCAAAAGCGATCTCCGGTGGTCCTATGATGGGATTTGCATTATATGATCTTCATGTACCATGTACAAAGACAACCTCTGCATTCCTGTTTCTGGAACATGATGCTGTATCTGAAGCTCAGGCAATTCAGACAGCATGTATCAACTGTGGACGTTGTGTGGGAGTCTGTCCGGGGCATATTCTTCCTGCCCGCCTTGCAACTCTTGCAGAACATGGTGATATGGAGGGCTTTGAGAAAATGGATGGAATGGAATGCTGCGAATGTGGATGCTGCAGCTATATCTGTCCGGCCAAACGACCACTGACTCAAAGCATTAAATCCATGAGAAAAATGGTTCTTGCAGAACGCAGAAAGAAGAAATAAGGGGGAGTAAAATAATGGAAGAAATGTATAACGTATCATCTAATCCCCATGTACGGGACAAAATGACAACAAGCCGGATCATGCAGCTGGTTGTGATCGCGCTGCTTCCTACTACCTTATTCGGTATCTGGAATTTCGGTCTTCATGCGCTGCTTGTAGTGCTCGCAACAGTAATATCAAGTGTATTTTTTGAATGGCTGTATGACAGACTCATGCACAAAAAAAATACGGTCACTGATTTCAGTGCAGTAGTAACAGGTCTTTTGCTTGCATTGAATATGCCTCCGCAGATTCCGCTGTGGATGCCGGTTCTTGGCAGTGCATTTGCCATCATCGTTGTAAAACAGCTCTTCGGAGGTCTTGGACAGAACTTTATGAACCCTGCACTGGGTGGAAGATGTTTCCTGATGATCTCATTTGCCGCACAGATGACTGATTTTTCTGTCAGCAACCTGAGTGGTTATCATTGTATTGATACAACAACCGGAGCAACCGCACTGGCATCTCTCAAGAATACCGGAGCAATTGACACGCTCTCCGTAAAGAACCTTTTTATTGGTAATATTCACGGAACAATTGGTGAAACATCTGCACTTGCAATCCTGATCGGTGCAGTGA
>CAVBPN010000063.1:0-4752 GCA_963597235.1 bacterium | reverse complement strand
ATACCATGATGATCAGAATCGGATTGACCAGCATCAGCAGAAGATTGGAAATCGTTTTGCTTCCTTCTTTGGATACAAGACCAATCTTCACGCAGACAATACCCACGATCAGAATGATCAGCATCTTCACCAGCTGATTAAAAATCAAGATAAACATGTAAATAACCCCTTCCCAATACAAAAAGTACAAATCTTTAATTAGCATACTTGATACAAATCTAAAAATCAATTGTTTTCCACAAAAAAGAAGCAGATGAAAATGAATAATAGAGACAAACAGAGGATATGTCGGCATTTTATACAAAAATAGAAAAACATTTTTGAATAAAATATAGAAAATCATAAAGGATATTGACGACAAATGAAAAAAAGAGTATGATGAATTCATAAATCAAGAATCCGATTCATATATGTGAATTATAAAAAGGAATCGGGTGCAACCTAATAATCAATAAAAAACAAATATATATGAAAGGCAGGTATTTTTTAATGGCATTAATGGGCAGAAAAATTGCAGCGATCAGAGCGTATGTAGTTGAAGGTGGCGGAGCTGACTACCATGACCAGTCCGCAGAACACTGGATCGTAAAACAGATCGCAACTCCGATGAGCATCTATCCGGAGTACAAAGCTACAAGAACAAGCTTTGGTATCAACGCATTAAAGACTCTGGTTGTTGAAGTAGAAGCAGACAACGGAGTAACAGGATTCGGTATCACAACAGGTGGATATCCGGCAGCATGGCTGGTTATGAACCATCTGGACCGTTTCGTAGTAGGCAAAGATGCAAACGAGATCGAAAAAATCTGGGATCAGATGTATCGTGCATCTCTCTATTATGGAAGAAAAGGTGTTGTAATGAACGCCATTTCTGCAATCGACCTTGCACTGTGGGATCTTCTTGGTAAACTTCGTGAAGAACCTGTATACGCAATGCTGGGCGGCAAAGTTCGTGAAGAACTTACATTCTATGCTACTGGCCCGAGACCGGATCTTGCAAAGAAGATGGGATTTGTCGGTGGAAAGATTCCGCTTGTATACGGACCGGCTGATGGAATGGAAGGTCTTAAGAAGAGCATTGAACTTGCAGCTGATATGAGAGAGAAATGCGGTGATGACTTCCTTCTGATGTGGGATTGCTGGATGGCACTTGATCTGCCATATGCAAAACGTCTTATGCAGGCATCTGCTGATCTGAAGTTTAACTGGATCGAAGAGTGCTTCAATCCAGATGATTACTGGTCTTACAGAGATCTGAAGAAAGCAGCCGGAAATCAGATCATGATAACTGGCGGTGAGCATGAAGCAAGTAAATTCGGCTTCCGTATGTTGATCGAAGACTGTGACCTTGATGTTATTCAGCCGGATGTTGGCTGGTGTGGTGGTATGACCGAACTTATCAAGATCGGTAACATGGCAGAAGCACATGGCAAATATGTCATTCCTCATGGAAGCGGTACATACAGCTATCATTATGTTACCACTAAAACAAACTCACCGATCACAGAGTGCCTGATGATGGCTCCGGAGGCTGATAAGGTTGTTCCGCAGTATTATCCACTGCTTAAGGATGAACCGATGCCGGTTAATGGTAAACTTAAAGTCAGCGACAAACCTGGATTTGGTGTTGAACTGAATAAAGATAAAACACTTGTTGAGGTGAAAAAAGGCACAAGATTATAAGTTTTATAAAAAAATTAGCGGTAAGCTAACTGTAGGGGGAAAATTATGTCAGTAGCATACTTACTTATTTGCTTGGTTATTTCAATTGTACTTGTAATTTTATTCTGTACAAAAGTTAAAATGAATCCGGCGATCGCTCTGATCCTTGGTTCACTGTTACTTGGAGTTTTGACGAAGGTACCGCTTGTTGATGCGACAGCAGCTGATGGAACAGTCACTACCGGACTTGTAAATGTCATTAATAATGGTTTTGGAAGCATGATGGGAAGTATTGGTTTCCCGATTGGTCTTGGTATCATACTTGGACAGTTTGTCAGTGATACCGGTGGAGCTACTGTTATCGCAGATAAGCTTGTTTCACTGTTCCCTGAGAAATATGCGATGTATGCGGTTGGGCTTGCAGGTTTTATTCTTGCAATTCCAGTATTCTTTGATGTAACATTTGTTATTTTGATTCCAATCGGTGTAGCACTCATGAAGAAGCTGAATAAAGGAATCGGATATATTGTAGGAGCAATTTCTATCGGCGCAGGTATTGCACACACACTGGTACCTCCGACACCGAACCCGCTGGTTGCTCCGGAATACTTCCATTTTGATCTCGGTATCATGATCGCCGCAGGACTTCTGTTCGGTGCACCTATGATGATCATTTCTGTGACAATTCACGGAATGCTTATGAAAAGAGGTCTCTGGAAGGCAGAGACAGACGAAAATGGAAACGGACTTCAGATTGATGAAATGTCCCTTCCGGAAAAACTTCCGGGATTTGGAATTTCACTTCTTCCGATTTTCATTCCGATTATCCTGATCCTTCTGAATACAATTGTAGGATGTATGACTGATGATGTTCCGGCATGGATCGATTTCCTTGGACAGAAGACAACTTCCATGCTGTGTGGTACATTAGTTGCCATGATTATCTCAATGAAGACTCTTGGACTTAAAAAGACAGAGGAGTCAGCAGCCAACTCTCTGCATTCCGCAGGTATGGTATTCCTGATCACGGGAGCAGGTGGATCTTTCTCAGCAGTTATTACAGCAGCAGGTGTAAGTGATGCGATTAAAAATCTTGTTTCCGGTATTTCCGGTAACGTTGCACTGATCCTGTTCATTGCATGGTTCCTTGGTATGGCATTCCGCCAGATCACTGGTTCCGGTACAGTTGCATCACTGACAACATTTGCAATCATGCAGAGTGTAGCAGCAACAATTGCATGCCATCCTGTATTCCTTGCTCTGGCATGCCTTGACGGTGCACTGTTTGGTGCGACTGTAAATGATTCTGGCTTCTGGATTGTTTCAAATATGGCCGGACTCAATTTATCAGGTGGTGTTAAGACATATACATTAGGACAGGCCATTGCGTCGGTAGTAGGTATTATTATGATTATTGTTGTAGGATGTATTTCCTGCCTGTTCTGATTAAACAGATGTAGATAAAGCAGGGGCCCGGGCGAATCATTGTGGGCTCCTGCTTTATAAATGGTTTACAGTATGATTTCATTTGTAGTATAATATGCGTGAAAATAATTATTCAGGCGGAGAGAGTAGTTATACAAAAAAGAAGAGCAGGTAGATATATGGCAGTTAAATCAGCAGAGAGAGTTTTTAGAATATTTGAATTATTGGAACAAAGCCCGGAGGGTCTGACGAATAAAGAAGTAAGCAGTCTTCTGGGGTTTGCTCCAAGCAGCACTCTTGCACTTTTGCAGACAATGGAAGAAAACGGATATCTTATCATGGATGAACAGAAGAAATATTATCTTGGCGGCAGGTTGATGAGCCTTGGCGCACTGGCGGCATCCAGAATAGATTTAAATAAGCTTGGTACCCCGTATCTTCTGAAGTTGATGCAGAAAGTGGAAGAAACTTGTTTTATTGGAGTTCTTTCCGGCGATGAGATTGTTTATATTGCAAAAGAAAACTGTGAGCGTACCATTACGACGAGTGCAAATATCGGATCACGAAAACCTGTGTATTGTACAGGACTTGGAAAAGCGTTTCTTACTTTCCTCCCGGAAGAAGAAAGCTCAGAGATCATTGACCGTATTGAGTTAAAACCATTTACGGAACATACGATCACGGATAAGCAGGAACTGAAAAAAGAAATCGAACAGTTTCGAATCCAGGGGTATGCAGTGGATAATCAGGAGATTGAGCAGGGGCTCTGGTGCATGGCCGTACCAATCTATGACAATACCGGTCATATGAAGGCTGCGATCAGTGTATCCGGTCTGAAACAGCGTATGGTAGAAAAAAAGGACCTGTTGATAAACGAAATGTTAAAAACAGCCCGGCATCTTTCGAGAGATCTGGGATATTATAAGGAGGAATTAAAATGAAAAGATTGTGCGGAGTGAATCCACCTGTGATCACTATTTTTGACGAACATCACAAGGTTGATATTGAAGCCAGCAAGCGTCAGGCAGATTTCCTGATTTCAAAGGGTGTTGACGGACTTGCATACCTGGGAACTTCAGGCGAGTTCAGTATCATGACAGTTGAAGAGAAAAAGAATTTCATCAATGAAATGATCAAATATGTAAATGGACGTGTAAATGTGATCGTTGGTGTCGGAGACACATGCCTGGAAAATACCATGGATCTGCTGAAATTTGTTGAGCAGGCCGGAGCTGACGGCGTTCTTCTGATTAACCCATACTTCAGTGTATACAGCACAGAGATGGTAGAAGCATATTTCGGATATGTGGCTTCCCATACCTCTCTTCCGATCATTATCTATAACTTCCCGGATCTTACCGGATACTGCTTCAATGCAGATGTTGTAGCAAGAATCGTAAAAACAAATCCGAATGTAGTCGGAATTAAAGATACCATCGCAGACTTTAATCATGTGCTCAGCATGCAGAAAGTAAAAGAAATCAATCCAAACTTCTCTGTATTCTCTGCTTATGAGAATCAGGCAATGGGACTTCTTGTATGCGGTGTAGACGGATTCATCAATGCAACCGCAAACTTTGCACCGGAATATACAGTAAATACTTATCAGAGTGCAAAACGCGGTGACTTTAATGAAGCTGCAAAATGGTTCAGTAAAATGGTTGA
>CAVBPN010000062.1:0-5612 GCA_963597235.1 bacterium | reverse complement strand
CTCTATGCATACGATACTCTGTTCCCTGGATGTAAAAGCCATGTTAAAACATGTTATGCTGGATGATGCCGGTCATGTGTTTGATACCGGTGTAGGCGTATATCTTTTAAATCCATTAAAATCTTCGTATACGTTTGATGATATTGCCCGGGAATTTCTTGACGGAGCACTGCTTCCGACGCGTACTGATCTGCTTGGCAAAGATTCCCTGAAAGCAGCATGGGAGAAGTCATTCGAGGGCCTGATGTCTTATGCCTGTTATATGGCGTATACTGCATTTGCAACGAAGGAACCGATTGAAACGGCTTTAAAAGAGACAGAGATGTGGGAAGTATACAGAAGGATTGAGCTTCCGCTGATCTTTACCCTTGATTCCATGGAAAAATGGGGCATTCGTGTTAAGGGCGAAGAACTGAAAGCTTACGGTGAGAAGCTGAAAGTCCGTATTTCAGAACTGGAAAAACTGATCTATGAGCAGGCGGGCGAAGAATTTAATATCAATTCCCCGAAACAACTTGGAGTAATCCTTTTTGAAAAAATGGGAATTCCAGGTGGAAGAAAAACAAAGACCGGTTATTCTACAGCAGCAGATATTCTGGAAAAGCTTGCTCCGGAACAGCCGATCGTCAATGATATCCTGGAGTACAGACAGCTTACAAAACTGAAATCCACGTATGCAGATGGCCTCAGTGCAGTGATCGAAGCGGACGGAAGAATTCATTCTACCTTTAATCAGACGATCACGGCGACCGGACGTATCAGCAGTACTGAACCAAATCTTCAGAATATTCCGGTCAGAATGGAACTTGGAAGACTGATTCGTAAAGTATTTGTACCGGAGGATGGATATGTTTTTCTGGATGCGGACTATTCTCAGATTGAACTTCGTGTGCTGGCTCACATGTCTGGGGATGAGAAACTGATCCAGGCATACAGGGAAGCAGAGGATATTCATAGACTGACGGCTTCACAGGTATTCCATGTACCGTTTGATGAGGTCACAGACCTGCAGAGAAGAAATGCAAAGGCGGTTAACTTCGGAATCGTATACGGTATCAGTTCTTTTGGGCTGAGTCAGGATCTGAGTATTACCCGTAAAGAAGCTGCGGAATATATTGAGAAATATTTTGAGACTTATCCTAAGATCAAGGGATTTCTTGACGGACTGGTAGAGACTGGAAAAGAGAAGGGATATGTTTCTACGATGCTGGGACGCCGCAGACCGATTCCGGAACTGAAATCCGGAAACTTTATGCAGCGGTCATTTGGAGAGCGTGTGGCCATGAATTCGCCGATACAGGGCACTGCGGCTGATATCATTAAGATTGCGATGAATCGTGTCTATCAGCGACTGAAACAGGAAGGATTGCAGTCCAGACTGGTTCTTCAGGTACACGATGAACTTCTGATCGAGACCAAAAAAGAAGAACTGGAAATTGTTTCACGCATTCTGGAAGAAGAAATGAAAGGTGCTGCTCATCTTTCCGTAGAGCTGGATGTAGATATGCATGAGGGAAACAGCTGGTATGAAGCAAAATAACGAGGCGGAGTAAATGAAGATCATAGGAATTACCGGTGGTGTAGGTGCCGGAAAAAGTACGATTCTGGATTACTTAAGCAGGGAACATGATGCATATGTGATCCAGGCAGATAAAGTTGGACATCTGGTCATGGAGCCGGATGGGCTCTGCTATGAGCAGGTAATTGCATTATTTGGCAGACAAGTGATAAAAAGTGACAAAACTATTGACCGGAAGATGGTTTCTGATGTAGTATTTGGTAATGAGTTAATGCGTCAAAGTCTTGATGACATTATTCACCCCACTGTCAAAGCATATATATTAGAAGAAATCAGGAAACAGAAACTGGCAGGATGTGAATTGCTGGTTGTTGAAGCGGCACTTCTTCTGGAAGAACACTACGAAGAGTTCTGCGATACAGTCTGGTATATTCATACAGATGCTGAAATCCGTATTCAGCGCTTGATGGAGAGCCGCGGATATACAAGGGCAAAAGCCGAGAGTATCATTGCCAGACAGGCTTCAGAAGAATTCTTCAGGACGCATACAGATTATGTTATTACGAATAATGGAAATCTGGAAGCGACCTGGGAACAGATAGAAGAGGGGATTAAATTATTATGAGATTTTGCAGTATTGCCAGTGGTAGCAGTGGAAACTGTATTTATGTAGGTTCTGACAATACCCATGTACTGGTAGATATAGGGATCAGTGGGAAGAAGATGGAGATCGGGCTTAATAGTCTGGAGCTCACTGGACGTGATCTGGACGGTATTCTGATCACTCATGAGCATTCGGATCATATTAAAGGACTTGGTGTGATCTCAAGAAAATATGGAATTCCGATCTATGCTACCGGAGGAACGGTAGATGCCATGATACGAACAAATGCACTTGGGAAGATTCCGGACGGGATCTTTCATGAGATTCATGAAGATGAACCGTTTATGATCAATGACCTGAAGGTGAATCCGTTTACGATTCCCCACGATGCAGCCCAGCCGGTCGGCTATCGCCTGGAGCATGAGGGACATTCCGTAGGAATTGCAACGGACCTTGGAAAATATAATGACTATATTATTGAAAATCTGCAGGGACTGGATGCGCTCCTTCTGGAAGCAAATCATGATATCCGGATGCTTCAGGTTGGTAAATATCCATATTATCTGAAACAGAGGATTCTTGGCGACAGAGGGCATTTGTCCAACGAAAATGCAGGCAGGCTTTTGTGCAGACTTCTGCATGATAATCTGAAAGCAATCTTTCTGGGGCATCTCAGCCGGGAAAATAATTATGAAGAGCTGGCTTACGAAACCGTTTGTTCAGAGGTAACACTGGGAGACAACCCTTATAAATCAAAAGATTTCAGAATTCAGGTAGCGAAACGGGATTTTGTTTCGGATGTAGTTACCGTATAACAGAAAGGAAAAAAGTCATGAAAAAAACAATCATTACAGTAGTAGGAAATGACACCGTAGGAATCATTGCAAAAGTATGTACATACCTTGCAGACAACAATGTAAACATTCTGGATATTTCCCAGACTATCGTACAGGGGTATTTTAACATGATGATGGTTGCAGATACCAGCAAATCTGACAAAGATGCAGCAGCACTCTCTAAAGAGCTTTCTGAAATCGGCGATAAGATCGGCGTAGTGATCCGCTGTCAGCACGAAGACATCTTTAATGTAATGCACCGTATTTAATTGGAACGTACTGAAAAGGAGAGTTGACATGATCAATATTTTTGAGGTTAATGAGACAAATAAGATGATCGAACAGGAAAATCTGGATGTGCGTACCATTACCATGGGAATCAGCCTTCTGGACTGTATCGACAGTGATCTTGATATCATGAATGAAAAAATCTACAATAAGATCACAACAAAGGCAAAAGATCTGGTTTCCACAGGAGATAAGATTGCTGCCGAATTTGGGATTCCTGTCGTAAATAAACGAGTTTCAGTTACACCGATCGCACTGGTTGGTGGCGTTGCTTGTCATTCTACAGAGGATTTCGTATCTGTAGCAAAGACTCTGGACAGGGCGGCTAAAACAATCGGTGTAAATTTTATTGGCGGTTATTCAGCCCTTGTGAGCAAGGGAATGACACCGGCGGAAGAACTTCTGATCCGTTCCATTCCACAGGCTCTGGCAGTCACAGAGCGCGTCTGCAGCTCTGTTAACGTTGGTTCTACCAAGACCGGTATCAATATGGATGCAGTCAAACTGATGGGAGAGATCGTTCTGGAAACGGCAGAAGCGTCTAAAGACCAGGATTCTCTTGGATGTGCGAAACTTGTAGTATTCTGTAATGCACCGGATGACAATCCATTCATGGCAGGAGCTTTCCATGGTGTTACAGAAGCAGACTGTATCATTAATGTAGGCGTCAGCGGTCCGGGAGTAGTAAAAACGGCTCTGGAATCTGTTCGGGGTGCTGATTTCCAGACTTTATGCGAGATGATCAAGCGTACTGCATTTAAAGTAACACGTGTAGGTCAGCTGGTAGCACAGGAAGCATCAAAACGTCTCGGTGTTCCGTTCGGAATCGTGGATCTTTCCCTTGCACCGACACCGGCAATCGGCGACAGTGTGGCAGAGATTCTTGAAGAGATTGGTCTTGAAAGAGTAGGAGCTCCTGGAACAACTGCAGCGCTTGCGCTTCTGAACGCTCAGGTTAAAAAGGGCGGTGTCATGGCAGCACAGGCAGTCGGTGGCTTAAGTGGTGCGTTTATTCCGGTCAGCGAAGATCAGGGAATGATCGATTCCGTAAATCTCGGTGCACTGACACTGGAAAAACTGGAAGCCATGACCTGTGTATGCTCTGTTGGTCTTGATATGATTGCGATACCAGGTGACACAAAAGCATCTACGATCGCAGGTATCATTGCAGATGAATCCGCAATTGGAATGATCAATCAGAAAACAACCGCAGTCAGATTGATTCCGGTAATCGGAAAGAGAGTAGGAGAGACCGTAGAGTTTGGCGGACTTCTCGGATATGCGCCAATCATGCCGGTGAACCAGTTCTCCTGTGATGCATTTGTAGAGCGTGGCGGACGTATTCCGGCACCGATCCACAGCTTTAAAAACTGATTAAAAAACGAATTTCCCTGGGGAGAAGCAGAACCCCCGGGGATTTTTTTACCTTATAATCCTTTGATGTTAATTTTAAATCGTTTCTCTGTTGGGAAGATGGAAAATCACTGAAAATGCTTTGTTTAACATAATAATTATGATATAACATAATATATGATAAAACATAAAAATAATGTTAAATATAGAATTTAAAGGATATAAAGGAGATCTTAATATTAAGAAAATGAATGAACAAATAAAGAGCTATATAGAAAAAATACTGGGAATATCGGTACAGTTTCACCACTGGAGAGGTGAACTTGAATTACCATTTTATATTACAGAACGCTACGATATGCGGCTTGCGGAACTTGGTGATATCCGCTGCATTTTTCTCAGACCGAAGGAAAAACTGAATCAGATTGGTTCCCTTAAAAAGCAGATCCGACGAATTCAGATGGAGGAATCCCTTCCTGTTGTGTTTACTTTTGAGAGTATGGATGCTTACCACAGAGACGCTTTTATTAAAGCACATCTTTCTTTTGTTATAGCGGGAAGCCAGCTTTATCTGCCGTTTATGGGAATGTATCTTCAGGAAAAATATATAAAGGAAATCAGGGCTTCGGATACTTTCCAGCCCTTTACACAACTACTGCTCTTCTACTGGTATTATCGGCAGGAAAATTGTCTGTACATGAATGATATGGTAAAAATACTTGGCTGTTCAGCGATGACTGTAACGCGTGCATTTCGCCAGCTGGAGGAGACCGGGTTGTTTGAAAATGGCAAAACAGGTGTGCAGAAATACCTGAAAGGAAGAGAAGACCGAAAGATAATCCTGAAGCAGCTGGAAGATGTTTTGAGTACTCCTGTAGCAGAAACTGTATATATAGATAGAAAAGAACTGGAAGCAGCAGAAAATGCAGAGTATTTTTTTTCAGGCAATTCGGCACTTAGCCGTATGGGAACAGACGCAGAAGAGGAAGTTATGTGCTCCGCAGTGCATAAA
>CAVBPN010000061.1:21913-24457 GCA_963597235.1 bacterium | reverse complement strand
GATCACAACAATTGATGGATTCTGTGCTTATATCATCCGAAACTATTTTCATATGATCGATCTGGACCCGGGATATCGAACTGCAGAAGAAGGTGAGCTGAAACTTCTGCGCGAGGATGTCATGAAAGAAGTTCTGGAAGATGCCTATGACAAAAAAGATGAAAAATTTTTAAGCCTTGTGGAGTGTTATGCGACCGGTAAGACTGACGATGAGATCCGAGATATGATCTATAAGCTGTATGATGCTTCCATGAGCCATCCGTTTCCGGAAGAATGGATTCAGGAATGTCTGGAAGTGTATCAGGTGGATTCGCTGGAGGAGCTTCATGATACGCCGTGGATGAATCTGATCTGGGAAGCAGCGGATGAAAGTATCACTCAGGTCAGGGAGTTTCTTTCAAGGGCGGCTGAAATCTGCAGGGAAGTGTCCGGACCTTATTTTTATGAGGCTGCACTGGATGACGATCTTCTTTTACTCAGAGAGGCAGAGACGATGGCAGAAGCACGTGATTACAATGGTCTTTCAGAACTTCTCAAAAATCATAAATATGCCCGGTTATCAACAAAAAAGGATCCTGCGGTGGATGAGGAGAAGAAAGTACAGGTCAAAGATATCCGTGACAGTGAAAAAGAACTCTGGAAAGAACTGACAGAAAAGTATTTCAATCAGACCGAAGAACAGATCCTTGTGTATCTGCAGTATTGCCGCAGGCCAATGGAAGGGCTTGCAGAGATCACACTGCAGTTTAAAGATGCTTTTACAGAGAAAAAAAGAGAAAAGAACATACTGGATTTTACAGATATGGAACATTTCGCACTGGAGATCCTGATGAAAAAAGAAGGAGATACGGTGACACCGAGTGCAGCTGCCCGGGAATTATCTGCCCGTTATGACGAGGTCATGGTGGATGAATATCAGGACAGTAACCTGGTACAGGAAATGATCACAAATCTGGTATCCGGATGGGCTGATAAACGTAAAAATATCTTTATGGTCGGGGATGTAAAACAGAGTATCTACCGTTTTCGACTGGCGAGACCGGAACTGTTTATGGAAAAATATCATACGTATTCCCTTGAAGACAGTCAGGAGCAGAGAATCGACCTGCATAAAAATTTCCGAAGCAGAGGTGAAGTACTGGCATCTGTCAATTACTTGTTCCGTCAGATCATGGGGGACGACCTTGGCGGTATCACCTATGATGATGAGAATGCACTTTATACAGGGGCATCCTTTCCGGAGAGAGCAGATGGCAGAGAACCGGAGACGGAAGTACTTCTGATCGAAAAAGACGGAGAAGAACTTGAAGAAGAACAGGGAAACCAGACCGTACAGGAACTCGAAGCGCTGGCAATCGCACAGCGGATTCAGAAGATCGTTGACGTAGAGGAAGTTCTGGATAAAGAAACCGGTATGTACCGTAAAGCCGGTTATGGAGATATTGTCATTCTTCTGCGTACTTCTACAGGCTGGGCGGAATCGTTCAGCCAGGTACTCGCATCAAAAGGAATCCCTGTTTATACAGCGTCCAGAACGGGATATTTTTCAGCACAGGAAGTAGTGACACTTCTGAATTACCTGCGTATCTGCGATAATCCGATGCAGGATATTCCGATGACCGGTGTATTACACTCTGCGATAGGCGGATGCAGTGCTCAGGAACTGGCTATGATACGGAGCACCTGCCCGGATGGCATGCTGTATGAAAGTCTGCTTTTATACAGGGAGAGAGAAACAGAGAACAATGAGGAAGTTGTTTTGAGAGAAAAAATCAGCCGTTTTCTTGATCTCCTGGAAGAAATGCGTTCCCTTGCCGTTTATACACCGGTACATGAACTGATTCTTCATATTCTTCGAAGAACAGGATATGGAGACTATGTCAGAGCAGTTCCGGGTGGTGCACAGAGAGGGGCAAATCTTCATATGCTGGTGGAAAAAGCGATGGATTATGAGAAGACCAGCTATCGCGGACTGTTTAATTTTGTCCGTTATATTGAGAAACTTCAGAAGTATGAGGTGGATTTTGGTGAGGTGAATCTGGCGGATGCCGGAAGTGGCGCAGTGCAGATCATGACGATCCATAAGAGTAAAGGTCTGGAATTTCCGATCGTATTTGCAGCAGGAATGGGGAAACAGTTTAATTTTCAGGATATCAATAATCGTTTCCTGATCCATCCGGATATGGGATTTGGCGTGGATGTTATTCTTCCGGAAAAGAGGCTGATCCTGTCAACGGTGCATAAACAGATTGTCCGAAGACAGTTGAAGAGGGAGAGCCTCGGAGAAGAACTGCGAGTTCTTTATGTGGCACTGACCAGAGCAAAAGAAAAACTGATCATCACAGGCACGATCGGTAAACTTGGAGATGTCCTGAAGGCAGTATCCTGGCAGATGGGACGAAAAGAAACGCTACTTCCGATCGGAACAAGAGGCGAGGCGAGAAGTTACTGGTCATTCATTCTGCCTGCACTTGCACGCCATGAATCTATGCTGCCGCTTTTCCGGGAGTATGGAATCACGGACAGACAGGCTGCGGTCTGCGG
>CAVBPN010000061.1:20655-21903 GCA_963597235.1 bacterium | reverse complement strand
GGTCTGCGGGATGGAAAATGCAGGATTTCTTGTCCATAAAGTGACTGTGGCAGAGTTGGTACAGGGGGAGATCCTTGGTCAGACGGACAGTCAGATGCAGGAAAAATTCCTGAAAGAATGGGACAGCCGAAAAATTTATGATGAGAAGATCCATGAGATTTTGGAAGAGAGATTTTCCTTCCGGTATCCATATGCATATTTAAAAGAGTTGCCGATAAAAGTCAGTGTATCGGAACTTAAGAAACGGAGCTGGCATGGAGAAGAGGATAAAGAAGATGCCTTGTTTTATGAACCGGATCTCCAGGAGATCATTCCGGCATTTGTTTCAGGAGAAAAAGAAGAATACCGCGGAGCCGCAAGGGGAACTGCGTACCATCGTCTGATGGAATGTCTGGATTATACTCTGACCGAAGATGCACGTCAGATCCAGAAGCAGCTACGTACTCTGACGGACAGTAAAAAAATGTCACAGGAGGAGGCTGAGTGTATACGGATTGCGGATATTCTGAAGTTTTTGGATTCAGAGATCGGACAGCGTATGAAAGCTGCTGCAGAACGAAAAGAACTGTATCGTGAACAGCCATTTGTCATTGCACAGAAGATGAATCAGATTGAGGAAGAGTGGAGCGGCGAAGAGACAGTACTGGTACAGGGAATCATAGATGCGTATTTTCTTGAGGATAATGAGATCGTACTGGTGGATTATAAAACGGATAAGGTATCTCCGGGGGGAGAACAGCATCTGATCGATCTGTATCATACACAGCTGGAGGATTACGCGGCGGCACTTGAACGGATGCTTAAGAAGAAAGTAAAGGAAACCTGTATCTATTCGTTCACGCTTGGAAAGATGATACAGTTATAAAAATATCCCGCCGGACAGAGAGATTATACTCTCCATCCTGCGGGATATTTGTTTTTCAGGGTCTGGCCGACCAGTTTACCAAATCCGATCGGATAACCTTCGACACAGAGCAGGTGCCAGCCTTTTTCGTGCACAGCCTCCTCCGGCTCGATATTCAGTGTCTCACCTTTAAGATAGCGTGTCAGACGCTGGTCGGAAACCGGAAGTGAGATCACGGCTTCTGCATCACCTTTTCGAAGAGCGAGGGCAAACGGCTGGGATGGCTCGAAACGGTTTTTCTTAAGGTCACCGAGATACAGACCGTTTCGAAGAAAGGTCAGTCCGCGGAAATCACCGGTTACCGGCGGAAGATAATAGACTTTATCTTTTCGTGTCTCAACACG
>CAVBPN010000061.1:14102-20543 GCA_963597235.1 bacterium | reverse complement strand
GAATGGCTGACCACCAAGGGTTTTCAGACCGATCTCATTCAGGAAAAGTTTCAGCCATTTTCTCGTTTCTGCATTTGGCTTTGCAGAAGACATCGTACCGATGAGGTCTGTGCGTCCTTCTTTGCGGAACAGTGCGAGGAAGTGGCCTTCTCCCTGCATCTTATGTGGGAAGAGGTGAACGCTGCGTGTAAGCGACGGATCTCCGTTTCCCCATTCCGGGACACCCGGGGTGAAACCTTCATATTCCGGAAGTTCCAGAAGTTCCATGTCCGGACGATTTTCCAGAAGATGGGAAACTACTTCTTCGTCTTCTTCCGGTGCAAACGTACAGGTGGAGTAGAGAAGTAATCCGCCCGGACGGAGCATATCGGCAGCCTGAAGGATCAGTTCTTTTTGGAGAACCGACAGTTCGTGGGATTTCTCCGGAGTCCAATCACGTGCAAGAGCTTCTTCCTTACGGAACATGCCTTCACCGGAGCATGGCGCATCAAGCAGAATCTTATGGAAAAATTCCGGGAAACGTTCTCCGAGGTGAGCCGGCGTTTCGTTGGTGACAAACGCGTTAGTAATTCCAAATAATTCTACATTTCGAAGCAGGGCTTTTGTTCTGGAAGCACTGATATCGTTTGCAACAAGAAGACCACTTCCGTTCAGCATTGCACCAAGAGCAGTGGCTTTACCACCGGGTGCGGCACAGAGATCCAGAACATTTTCTCCCGGAGTGACCGGAAGGCAGGCAGCCGGTGTCATAGCGCTAGGTTCCTGAAGGTAATAAAGTCCTGCCTGATAGAGCGGGCAGAATGACGGACGGACGTCTTCCGGATAAAAATAGCCGTTTGAGATCCACGGGATCGGGGTGACCGGAAACGGTACGATCCGTTCAAATTCTTCACAGCTGATCTTTACGGTATTTACACGAAGCCCGTAAGTACGCGGGGCTTCGTAACTTTTCAGAAAATCTTCGTATTCTTCACCAAGCATTTCCTGCATGCGAGTCAGAAATGCCGAAGAGAGTGATTCTATTATATTTGTTTCAATATGTTCAGACATGAAATTCTCCTGTTCAGTAATTTTGCGGATTACCCGCAAGTATCAAAATATAATGAAATTATAAAGTAGTTGAAGAAAATAGAAAATACTATTGACAAAACTATATTATATAACGTATAGTATTGCTAACAAAATAATATTATATAGATTAACAATATTACGAGAAATATAAGAAGGAAGTGAGAACATGGTATTTAACACAGGTGCGGCACTTCTGGACGCGATCGTTCTGGCTGTAGTTTCAAATGAGAAAGACGGTACCTATGGCTATAAGATCACCCAGGATGTACGGAGTGTGCTGGATATATCCGAATCAACGCTGTATCCGGTGCTGCGGAGACTGCAGAAAGATGAATGCCTGGAGACATACGATCAGGCATATGCAGGCAGGAACCGCAGGTATTATAAGATCACAGAGAAAGGCATGGCACAGCTGAATCTGTACAGGGTTGGATGGAAGAATTATTCGACAAAGATTTCGAAGCTGTTTGAGGGAGGCATAGAGTTATGAACAGAGTGCAGTTTATGGAAGAATTAAAGAGACTGCTTTCTGATATCTCTGAGGAAGAAAGGCAGGAGGCTCTTGATTATTATGAGAGTTATTTTGATGATGCAGGAGAAAATCAGGAAACAGAAGTAATCCGGGAGCTTGGCAGTCCGGGAAAGGTAGCCGCTATTATTAAAGAAGACTTAAAGAGCAGTTCACAGAATTACGGGGAATTTACCGAAAACGGATTTCAGGATGACCGTATGGCTGATGAGCGTCAGATGCCGCAGAGTCGTGCAGGTCGTGGCTATCATGCAGAACGAAAAGGCGGAAAGATAAGTAAGGCCAGTGTGATCCTGGTGCTGATCCTGCTGGTGTTTATTTCTCCGCTGATCAAAGGTGCAGTCGGGGGAATCCTTGGATTTATTGTAACTCTGGCACTGCTTCCGTTTCTAATCGTATTTGGGATTGGAGCTGCAGTCGTTGGTCTTTTTATAGCAGCCATTGCTGTGGTCGGAGCCGGAATCGGAACCTGTTTCAGTGCACCGCCGTTTGGCGTACTGATCATTGGACTGGGATTACTTTTATTTGCACTGGCACTTGTTGGTTTTGTGTTTCTGAAGTGGGCAGCGACCCGTGCACTTCCGGCAGTTCTTCGTAAGTTTACAGATTTCTGCTGCCGGATCGTGAACAGGGGCGGAAAGGAAGGTGAACGGGCATGAAAAAGTCTTCAAAAGTGATGCTGCTTACAGCAGCCGTTGTCGGCGTTGTTGGAATCGGTATGAGCATCGGAGGCGTGGCAATGGGAGCAACGATCACAGGCTTAAATTTATCAAAATATGGATTCAGCGATGCCATTAAGCAGACAACGAAATATGTCAGCTTTGACAATGAAGATGAGTGGGAGCAGGACTGGGATGAGATCGATGAATCAGACAGTACAGAGGCAGCCGGAACGGCAGGAGAAATCTATCTGATCGATGGAATATCAAAACTTGATCTTTCTGTCAGAACAGGAGAACTTTATCTGAAAGAATATGATGGGGATCAGATAAAAGTTGAAGTTGCCGGAAAACACAGAGAAAAAGTACGTGTCGGACAGGATGGAGATACTCTGGTACTGGAGAGCATCGGCAGAGTGCAGGATCGGGAAATCACACTCAGCTATCCGAAGAAAATGGAGTTTCAGGATGCGACTGTAGAAGTAGCCGCCGGTACTGTAAATCTGGATGATGATTTTTATGCAAAGAAACTGGATGTAGAGGTAGCAGCAGGAGAATTTATCAATAACGGTGCAGTTACTGCAGAAAAAGCAGCAATTACAGTTGGAACCGGAAATGTTGACCTTAAGAAACTGAAAGTACAGAAGATTGAAGCAGACTGTGGAATTGGAAACATCGGTCTTGATATAGACGGAAAAGAATCGGATTATGACTATGAGATCTCCTGTGCAGCAGGTAACGTTGACGTTGGTAACAGTTCCTATAGTGGTCTGGGGCATGAAAAGGAAATCAGTAATCCTGGTGCATCCGGTAAGATGGAGCTGGAATGTGGAGTAGGAAATATCACAGTTACATTTGAAAAATGACAGATGAGTAACCATTCAAATTTTTTTATTTATATATCTTAAGAAAGAAAGAAGGAATCTATCATGGATAACAAAAGACTTTACAAATCATCAGTAAATTATATGCTGTGTGGTGTATGTGGCGGTATTGCGGAATACTTTAATATTGATCCGACACTGGTACGCCTTGCCTGGGTCATCCTGACATGCTTTGGCGGTGCCGGAATCTGGGCATATATCATTGCTGCGATCATCATTCCGAAGGGTTGATTGTATATTTTATAAAAAAGTTGTCCATACTCTGAAAGAACAGAACAAAAGGAGTTATGGACATGAAGAAAGAGAAAGAAGTGGAGGCTTATCTTAAGGGGGAACTCCCTGAGGAGCAGAAACTGAAATATGAACTCGCACAGGAGCTGGGAGTTCTGGACAAAGTTCTGGAAAGCGGATGGAAAAGCCTGTCAGCAAAAGAGACCGGCAGGATCGGCGGCCTGCTTGCGAGTAAACGCAAAGAAGAAAAAAATATCTGATACAAAAAATGATACACAGAAAAAACATAAAAAAGCATCGTTCGGAAGCTGTTCCGGATGGTGCTTTTTATGGTATACTGATAAGATACTAGGATTGTGAGAGTGTAAGGCACGGAACAATCCGTAGGTATTAATTGATAGAGTTACCATGTTTGGAAGCTGTTCCAGACGGTGCTTTCTGTGTTATACTATAGGATATTATGAAGACAGGAGGAAAGAATGGAAAACCTTCAAAATGCATATGTAAAATTAGATAAAGTTTCGAAAATATACAAAATGGGTGAAGTAGAGATCCGTGCGGTGGATAACATCAGTTTCGAGATCTCAAAAGGTGAATTTGTTGTCGTGGTCGGACCGAGTGGAGCCGGTAAAACGACTGTACTGAATATTCTGGGCGGTATGGATACAGCCACAAAGGGAAATGTCCTTGTGGATGGAAATAATATTGCAAAATATAACAGTCGTCAGCTGACCGCATACCGACGGGATGATATTGGATTTGTATTCCAGTTCTATAATCTGGTGCCAAACCTGACTGCACTGGAAAATGTAGAACTTGCCATGCAGATCTGTAAGAATCCGCTTGATGCGGCAGAAGTGTTGAGAGAAGTCGGATTATCAGACCGTATGGGAAACTTCCCGGCACAGCTTTCTGGTGGCGAACAGCAGCGAGTCTCGATCGCCAGAGCACTGGCAAAAAATCCGAAGCTTCTTCTCTGTGATGAGCCGACCGGTGCACTCGATTACCAGACCGGTAAGGCAATCCTGAAACTTCTGCAGGATATGTGCAGGGAAAAGGGGATGACAGTCATCGTTATTACACATAACTCGGCGCTGACTCCGATGGCAGACCGCGTGATCCATATCAGGAACGGAACCGTTTCTTCGATGGAACTGAATGAAAATCCTACGCCGGTGGAGGAAATCGAATGGTAGGAAAGAGAAGGAAAAAGGCACTGCACAAAGACTTCTGGATGGAAATCCGAAAAAGCCGGGCACGTTTTATCTCTATTTTCTGTATCGTGGCGCTCGGCGTGGCATTTTTTTCCGGAATTCAGGCTGCATCTCCGGATATGAGACTTTCAGGAGATGCATATTATAATGAATCAAAACTGATGGACCTTAAGATCGTCGGAACGATGGGACTGACGGAGGATGATGTATCGGCCGTTCAGAACCTGGACGGAGTCGATACGGTGGAAGGTGCATATTCGACGGATGTGATCTGTGGAGAAAATGAGACACAGAAAGTCCTTCATATTGAATCATTGAACCAGAATGTGAACCAGCTGACTGTGACAGAGGGAAGACTGCCTGAGAAGAGCGGAGAATGCTTTCTCGATTCTACATTTGCTTCGGGGCAGGGATATGAAATCGGCGATTCGATTCAGATGCGTCAGGATGACGACAGTAAACTTTTAAAGACAGAAAACTATACCATTGTGGGAATTGGTAAGAGCCCGCTTTATATTTCGTTCAACAGAGGAAATACGACGGTCGGTTCCGGTGAGGTAAACGGATTTGCCTATGTACTTCCGGAGGATTTTGATTCTGAAGCGTTCACACAGATTTACATACGTGCGCACGAAGTGGAGAAAGTAACCAGCTATACGGATGCTTACGATAACCTGATCGAGAAGGTACAGGATAAGGTTGGGGGCATTGAAGAAGAACGTTGTCAGGTACGTTACGATGAAGTAGTGAGCGAAGCGCAGGATAAGATTACGGATGCAGAAAAAGAACTTGCAGACGGTAAAAAAGAAGCGCAGGATAAGCTTGCGGATGCGAAGAAGAAACTGGATGATGGCGAAAAAGAGCTGACCGATGGTGAGAAACAGTATGAAGACGGAAAAAAACAGCTCGAAGATGCAAAGAAAGAACTCGAAGACGGAAAGACACAGCTTGCCGATGCGAAGAAACAGATTGAGGATGGCAGAACGCAGATCGCTTCTGCACGCCAGCAGGTTTCGGACGGACAGGCACAGCTTGAAGAAGCACAGAAAAAGCTCGATGACGGATGGAGCCAGTATAATGCCGGAAAGAAAAAATACGATGACGGCAAGGCTCAGTTTGATAAGGCGAAAAAGCAGTTTGAAGCCGGAAAGCAGCAGATCGCTGATGTGAAGGCAACACTGGAGCAGAAGCAGCAGGAACTGAACAGTGGAATCGCGCAGGTCAAAGAGGGACAGCAGACAGTAGAGACGCAGATCACTCAGCTTAATACGCAGATTCCACAGCTTGAAGCCGGCATCAGTCAGTTGGAAAGCGCAGCAGCAGGACTGGAAAGTGCCCAGGCGGCCCTTTCGCAGGCACAGGGTGCAGCCCAGGAAAAACAGAATGCGGTAAATGCAGCCCAGGCAGCTCTTGATGAGGCAAAACAGAAAGTAGAAGCGGAAGAACTTACGGAAGACGAACTTTCCGGTTATCAGCAGGCATTGAGCCAGGCTCAGGCAGAACTCGACGGAGCAAACAGTGCAGTAAGCCAGGCTCAGGCGGCGGTAAGTGCATGCCAGCAGACTGTGGCACAGAAGACAGAACTTGAGAATAATTTAAGTGCTGCAAAGAGCGGTCTTTCTACTTTACAGGCGAAAAAGACAGAACTTGCACAGACGCTGGAGGCTTTAAATGCAAACCAGACAACGATCGATCAGAGCCGTACACAGCTTGCTAAGGAAGAAGAAAAGCTTGCACCGGCTGAGAAAGAAATCACAGCAAATGAAAAGACACTGAAAGAGAGTAAAAAGAAACTGGATGAAAGTCTGAAACAGCTTCAGAGTGGCCAGGCCGAGATCGATGCAAACACAGAA
>CAVBPN010000061.1:6812-14092 GCA_963597235.1 bacterium | reverse complement strand
AAGAAAAACTGAATGCAGCACTTTCTGAAATCACAGCAAATGAAGAAAAGCTGAACTCTGGAGAAGCCGAGATCAAAGCGAACGAACAGAAGCTGACAGACGGCGAGAAAGAGATTCAGGAGAATGAACAGAAACTGAAGGATTCTGAACAGAAGCTCATTGATGCGAGAAAAGAACTCGAAGACGGAAAGAAAGAGTACGAGGATGGTAAGAAGGAAGCTGAGGATGAGATAAACGACGGCCAGCAGAAGATTGACGATGCGAAAAAAGACCTTGCAGATCTGAAAGAACCGGAGTGGATCATCACAGACCGAAACGGCCTTCCGGAATACTCTGATTATGGGGACAATGCAGATCGAATAAAAAATATCGGTGAAGTCTTTCCGGTAATCTTTTTCCTGGTAGCAGCACTGATCAGTCTTACGACAATGACCCGAATGGTTGAAGAACAGCGTACCCAGATCGGAACCATGAAAGCGCTTGGCTATGGAAAATTCAGTATCGCTTCAAAATATCTGAGTTATGCATTTTTGGCTACTGCAGGTGGAAGTATTGTAGGAATCCTGATCGGAGAAAAAATCCTTCCGTATATAATCATTAAGGCATACGGAATGATGTACCACAATGTAGATAACACTTTGCAGATCCACTATGAACTGAAATATGCTCTGATCGCTTCGGTTGCAGCATTGATCTGTACCGTAGGAGCAACGATCTTTTCATGTTATCATGCACTTGCCGAGACACCGGCATCACTGATGCGTCCGCCGGCACCGAAAGAAGGAAAGAGAATACTGCTGGAGAGGATGCCTTTCCTGTGGAAACATCTGAACTTTACATGGAAGTCATCCCTTCGAAATCTGTTCCGTTATAAGAAACGTCTGTTTATGACGATCTTCGGAATTGCGGGAAGTATGGCACTGATGCTGGTCGGATATGGAATCCGTGATTCTGTTTCGGATATTGTAAACCTGCAGTATACGAATATCCAGCATTATGATGCGATGATCATTTCGGATGATGATGCGACGGAAGAGGAGCAGAAAGAACTGACCGGTTATCTGGATGAAAATGAATATCTGGATCACTATACAAAGATCCAGTTGTCAAAGCTTACGGCACCAAATGGAAAATCAAATTTAAGTGTCTATGTGTATGTTCCGGAGAATCTGGAGAATTTCCGGAAAGATGTGACGCTTCAGAACCGTGTGACAAAAAAACAGTATGATCTTCCAGAGAATGGAGCAGCAGTCAGCGAGAAGACGGCAAGCCTTCTGGATTTAAAAGTCGGAGACGAACTGACCGTCAAAAAAGATGACAAAGAGTATCAGGTAAAGATCTCCGTCATCACAGAGAACTATGCAGGTCATTACGTTTACATGACACCGCAGACTTATAAAGAAACGTTTGGCGAGGAGCCGGATTACGGAGATATCGTATTTGCCGTGAAAGAGGAGTATAAAGATCAGCTGGAGTCCATTGGTCAGAAGATTATGAATCTTCCGGCAGTCTTAAGTATCAGTTATACAGCAAGCACGGTAGAAATGGTAGACCGCATGCTCAGTACTCTGGGAATTGTCATCATTGTACTGATCGTATCGGCCGGAATGCTGGCATTTGTAGTTCTGTATAATCTGAACAATATCAACATCACGGAACGTCAGAGAGAACTTGCAACACTGAAGGTACTTGGATTCTTTGATATGGAAGTTTCGCAGTATGTTCTGAGAGAGAATATTCTGCTTACAATCGTGGGAATCCTGTTTGGTTCCGGATTTGGTATTCTTCTGCATCGCTATATCATCGTAACGGTAGAAGTAGATGCCGTTATGTTCGGAAGAAATATCCGGACGGTAAGTTTTCTATACTGTGCAGTGATCACCTGTATTTTCTCAGTTGTGGTGAATCTTTTTATGCACCAGAAACTGAAAAAGATTGACATGGTAGAATCACTGAAATCTGTGGAATAGGTATACAAAATACCCAGTATTCCCCATAATCTGTGAAAAATAAGCAATCCGTCTTGACAAGGCGAAAAAATGCAATTACATTAGATAAAGACGCTTTTTATAGTAGTAGGAGGACATTATGAGCAAAGAACTTGCAAAGACATATGACCCGAAGGGTCTGGAAGATCGCCTCTACCAGAAATGGATGGATAACGGATACTTCCACGCAAAAGTAAATCCAGATAAAAAACCATTTACCATTGTTATGCCGCCGCCGAACGTAACCGGACAGCTGCATATGGGACATGCACTCGATGAGACCATGCAGGATATCCTGATCCGTTTCAGGAGAATGCAGGGATATGAAGCTCTGTGGCAGCCGGGTACTGACCATGCCGCGATCGCAACAGAGGTTAAGGTTATCGATAAACTGAAAAAAGAAGGAATCGATAAACACGACATCGGACGTGAAGAATTCCTGAAACATGCCTGGGCATGGAAAGAAGAGTACGGCGGAAAGATCATTAATCAGCTGAAGAAACTGGGTGCTTCTGCAGACTGGGAAAGAGAACGTTTCACGATGGATGAAGGCTGCTCAAAAGCTGTACAGGAAGTATTTATCCGTTTATATGAAAAAGGATACATTTATAAAGGATCCAGAATCATCAACTGGTGTCCGGTATGCCAGACTTCCATCTCTGACGCAGAAGTTGAGCATGAAGATCAGGACGGATTTTTCTGGCACATCAACTATCCGATCGTAGGAGAAGAAGGAAGATTCGTAGAGATCGCAACGACCCGTCCGGAAACACTTCTCGGAGATACTGCAGTAGCAGTAAACCCGGAGGATGAGAGATATAAAGACCTGATTGGAAAGATGTTGAAACTGCCTCTGACGGACCGTGAGATTCCGGTCATCGCTGATGAATATGTTGATAAAGAATTCGGAACAGGATGCGTTAAGATCACACCGGCACACGATCCGAACGACTTTGAAGTTGGAAAACGCCACAACCTCGAAGAAATCAACATCCTGAACGATGATGCTACCATCAATTCCCTTGGCGGCAAATATGCAGGAATGGACCGCTACGAAGCACGTAAGGCAATGGTAGCAGACCTTGATGCACAGGGACTTCTGGTCAAAGTTGTTCCGCACAACCACAGCGTTGGTACACATGACCGCTGCGGCACAACCGTAGAGCCGATGATCAAACCGCAGTGGTTCGTCCGCATGGACAAAATGGCAAAAGCAGCTATGGACGCCCTGAAACCAGGCGAACTGGAATTCGTTCCGCCAAGCTTTGGAAAGACTTATCTGCATTGGCTTGAAAACATCCGTGACTGGTGTATTTCCCGTCAGCTCTGGTGGGGACACAGAATCCCGGCTTACTACTGCGACGAATGCGGTGAAGTAGTCGTTGCCAGAGAAATGCCGGAGAAATGCCCGAAATGCGGATGCACACATCTCCATCAGGATGAGGATACACTGGATACATGGTTCAGCTCCGCACTGTGGCCGTTCTCCACGCTTGGATGGCCGGACAGGACACCGGAACTGGAATACTTCTATCCGACAGATGTCCTTGTAACAGGATATGATATCATCTTCTTCTGGGTAATCCGTATGGTATTCTCCGCTCTGGAGCAGACAGGAGAAGTTCCGTTCCACCATGTACTGATCCACGGTCTGGTACGTGACTCTCAGGGCCGTAAGATGAGTAAATCTCTCGGAAACGGTATCGACCCACTGGAAGTTATCGATAAATACGGTGCTGATGCACTTCGTCTGACTCTGATCACAGGTAATGCACCTGGAAACGATATGCGTTTCTACTGGGAGCGTGTAGAGTCCAGTCGTAACTTTGCGAATAAGATCTGGAATGCATCCCGTTTCATCATGATGAACCTGGAAGGAAAGTCTGTAACCGAACCGGCAGACTTAAATGATCTCTGCTTTGAGGATAAATGGATCCTTTCAAAACTCAATACCGTGATTCGTGATGTAACAGACAACATGGACAAATACGAACTTGGAATCGCAGTGCAGAAAGTCTATGACTTCCTGTGGGATGAACTCTGCGACTGGTATATTGAAATGGCAAAAGTACGTCTCTGGAAGGCAGACGAAGATCCGAAGGCAGCAAATGATGCACTCTGGACTCTGAGAACTGCACTGACAGAAGGTCTGAAACTGCTTCATCCATATATGCCGTTCATCACAGAAGAAATCTACTGTACACTTCTTCCGGAAGAAGAATCTATCATGATCTCTGACTGGCCGGTATTCCAGGAAGCATGGGTATTCCAGGAAGCAGAAAAAGCAGTAGAGAGCTTTAAAGAAGCAGTACGCGGTATCCGTAACACACGTACAGAAATGAATGTGCCGATGAACCGTAAGACAAGCCTTCATATCGTTGGTAAAGATGCTGAGACGTGTGCAAGATATGAAGCTTGCAAGAAATCTTTTGTGAACCTTGCATTTGCAAAAGAAATTCAGGTACAGGAAAATAAAGACGGTATCGGAGAAGATGCAGTATCTGTTGTTGTATCTGATGCAGTTGTATATATGCCGCTGGAAGATCTTGTTGACAGAGAAAAAGAGATGGAACGTCTTAAGAAAGAGCAGGAGCGTCTTACAAAAGAGATCGCAAGATGCCGGGGCATGCTGAATAATCCGAACTTTGTAAACAAAGCACCGGAAGCAAAAGTAAATGCGGAAAAAGAAAAACTTCAGAAATACGAAGAGATGATGGAAAAGGTAAAAACACAGCTTTCACAGATGGATAAGTAATAAAGGAGCATTTGGATGAAATTGTATAAGATATGCAATAAGATTTCCCTGCTGCTTCATGCACTGTGCAGTGCCGGAGGTTATTTTCTGATCGAAGCTCTCAGCCGTCATTCTTTTACGGATGCCTGGAATTTCATGACAGGAAAACCGCTGGTATTTGCATATAATGCAGGTCTGATCTTTACAACAAGCCTGATTGTATATCTGTTCCGCCGGAGAACTTTCTGGCGTGTACTGGTATCTATATTCTGGCTGCTTCTTGGAATTATCAACAGTGTGATTCTGGCAAACAGGGTCACACCGTTTACCGGTCCGGATCTTCATCTTCTGACAGATGGAATGGCAGTTCTGAATAAATATCTGCCGGCATGGGGTGTGGTGCTTGCACTGATCCTTCTTGGATTTTTTGCACTGCTGCTTCTGATCCTTCTGATCAAGGCTCCAAAGTATAAGCGTAAGGTGAAATTCCGCTATGATCTTCTCCTTGTCATTGTCGGAGCGGCTCTTTTTGCGGGAGCAACACAGCTTGCACTTGAGAAGAGGATACTGTCCAACTACTTTGGAAATATAGCATTTGCATATGAGGATTATGGATATCCGTATTGTCTGGCAGTTACGATCTTTGATACAGGAATCAGCTGTCCGCGCGATTACTCAGAAGAAGAGATTCAGAGAATCGAAAAGACGGAGGATAATCTTCCGGAGACGAATGAAAACAGTAGGCCGAATATCATTTTTGTGCAGCTGGAATCTTTCTTTGATCCGACGCTGGTCAATTATCTGAAGATTTCAGAGGATCCGATTCCGACGTTCCGTAAGCTGATGAAGGAATATTCTTCAGGCTATTATAAAGTGCCGTCTGTCGGTGCCGGAACAGCAAATACGGAGTTCGAATCCATTACAGGTATGAGTCTGCATTATTTCGGACCGGGAGAATATCCGTATAAGAGTATCCTGAAAGAGACAACCTGCGAAAGTGCACCGTATGTGCTGAAAAATCTTGGATATTCCACGCATGCAGTACATAATAACGAAGCGAATTTCTATGGAAGAAGAAGTATTTTCCCGAATCTTGGGTTTGACACCTTTACTTCGGCAGAATACATGCCGGAAGAGGAGGATAAGAACCCCCTTGGCTGGACAAAGGATGAAGTCCTGACAGATGAGATCATTAAGTGTCTGGATTCTACTGAAGGTCCTGACTATGTTTATACGATCTCTGTACAGGGACACGGAGCTTATCCGGAGGAAGAACTGATCGACGATCCGGAAATCACGGTTACCGGAGCGGCTACAGAAGAACAGAATAACCAGTGGGAATACTACTGCAATGAGATTCACGAGATGGATAATTTTGTAAAAGAGCTGACAGACGCACTTGCAGATTATCCGGAAGATGTCATCCTTGTTATGTATGGCGATCATCTTCCGACAATGGGACTGAAAGTAGAAGACCTGAAGAACAAATATCTGTTCCAGACTGAGTATGTTATGTGGGACAATTTCGGAATGGAGAAAAAAGATGTAAATCTTGCAGCTTATCAGATGGCAGCAGAAGTCATGGATCGTGCAGGTATCCATGAGGGTACAGTTTTCCGTTATCATCAGGCAAGAAGAAACACCAGAAATTATCAGGTGGATCTGGAAACACTGCAGTATGACCTGCTTTATGGAGAGCAGTATTCCTATAAAGAAGACGGCGAATCCTTCGAGCGGACAAAAATGCGTATGGGACTTTATGATGTGACGCTGGATTCTATGGATCTTGTTTCCGCATCTGACTTTACGTATCGTCTGAAGGGAACAAACTTTACACCATCCAGTCAGGTCAAGCTGAATGGAGAATGGGTCGATACAGTCTATGTGAACCCGACGACGCTTATGATCTCGGGAACAGAACTGGATGATTTTGACCGGATCTCTGTATCGCAGCGAAGTAACAGTTCGACCAGAAAAGCTCTGAGTAAGAGCTACGATCGTTCGGTTTATATGCTGTATTCTGAAAATAAATGGAAACTTCCGACGGATGAATCCTGATTCTGACGAATAAAAGATTACGATTAGTACTGGACATCTTTCACCACTCATATATAATGATATCGTAGCAGTATGATACTGAATGATCAGATGGCTGCGAATACATTAGATGAGTGGTGAATTTTTTTATGAATTACGAAGAAGCTGTTGCTTATATTGAAGAAACTCCCAAATTTACAACAAAGAATAAACTGGAACATACGAAGGAATGCCTGCATCGTCTTGGAAATCCGCAGGATCGTTTTAAGGTTGTACATGTGGCCGGAACAAACGGAAAGGGAAGTACCTGTGCATTTCTGACTTCTGTTTTAAGAGAAGCCGGATATTCCTGCGGACTGTTTACGTCTCCACATCTGGTGGTGATCAATGAACGTTTCCAGATCAACGAGAAGAATATTGACAATGATACTTTCCTGAGTGCTTTTGAAAAAGTAAAGAAACTGGCAGATGAACTGGTTGCAGAGGGAAGTTATCATCCGACATACTTCGAAATGCTGTTC
>CAVBPN010000061.1:1915-6802 GCA_963597235.1 bacterium | reverse complement strand
CGAATTCCTGTTTCTGATGGGGATGGTGGTGTTTGCCGGGGCCGGTGTGGATTATGTGCTCCTTGAGACAGGGCTTGGAGGAAAACTTGATGCAACGACGGCTGTGGAAGATCCGATCGCCTGTGTGATCACATCGATCAGCTTTGACCATATGCAGTATCTTGGAAATACGATCGAAGCGATCGCAGGTGAGAAAGCGGGCATCATCGTACCAGGGGTACCGGTGATCTATGACGGGAATAATCCGGCAGCGGCCGGCGTGATCCGTGCAAGAGCGCAGGAGCTTGGAAGTCCGTATTATGAAGTAAAAAAAGAAGATACAAAAATCATCCGAAACACCAGGACAGGCATTGATTTTTCCTATGAGAATGAGTATTATGGAAATACAGTTTTCTCACTGCCTTTTATTGCAGAGTACCAGGTAATGAACGGAGCTCTTGCACTGAAGACGATCGAAGTACTGAAAGAACAGGTGAAGATACCAATGGAGGCTGTTAAGAAGGGACTTCTTGAAACCCGCTGGCAGGGACGTATGGAAACCGTCCTCCCGGGCGTGATCGTAGATGGTGCGCATAATGAAGATGGCGTGGAGAAATTTGTGGAGACAGCAGCTCATTTCCAGAACGACTGTCCACTGACGCTTCTTTTTTCGGCAGTAGATGATAAAGATTATACAGATATGATCCGCACCATCCTTGGCAGAATCTCATTCCGCCATGTGATCGTAACTCAGGTAGGCGGATATCGTAAGGTTCCGGCGGAGAAACTGGCGGAGATATTCAGAGAAGAAGGATGCCCGGGTGCAGAGGTATGTGAGAATGTGGAAGAAGCATTCCGGAAGGCACTGGATGCGAAAGGCGAAGATGGCATGCTGTTCTGTGTGGGGTCTCTCTATCTGGTCGGCGAGATCAAGACAGCGATCCTTAAAGGAATCGGAAGATAAAGGAGAATATTATGATTGATTATGAAGAGGAACTGAAGAAGTTTGAACCATGTCTGGATGTTACAGATGCAGAAGGTGCAATCTATAACAGAGAGCTTACAGATATTCTGGATGTTCTTCAGGAAGTACTGAGAGAAGCAAAAAGTAACAGACGTGTAAAATAAGATACAAGGAGAACTACATGAATTGTATGAACTGCGGTGCATTTCTTACAGACGTGGATCTGGATTACTGTCCGAGCTGTGGGTATAATGTACTGATTCAGAAAAAGGTAGATTATCTGTCGAAGATTTTTTATAACCAGGGGCTTGAAAAGGCGAGCATCCGTGACCTGTCCGGTGCGATTGCCTGTCTGAAACAGAGCCTTATGTATGATAAACAAAATATCAGGGCAAGAAATCTGCTTGGACTGGTGTATTTTGAAACGGGAGAAGTTGTTTCGGCACTCAGCGAATGGGTGATCAGCAAGAACCTTCAGCCGACCAGAAATCTGGCAACAGAATACATCAATAAATTACAGGCGAATCCGAATAAACTGGCTGCGATCAATGAAACGATCAAGAAATACAATCATGCACTTCTGCTCTGCAGAGAGGGACATGAAGATATGGCTGCGATCCAGCTTCGTAAGATCCTTACACAGAATTCAAAGCTGATCAAGGGATATCATCTGCTTGCACTGATCCAGATGAAGAATGGAGAATGGAATAAGGCAAGAAGAATCCTCAAAAAGGCAGCAAGAATTGATAAAACAAATACCACGACGCTTCGTTTCCTGCGGGAAGTCGATGAGCAGACTGGTGTGACAACGAGACTTGAAAAGAGAAAGAAAGGGCTGTTTCGCTCCGGAAATAAGGAGAAGGATGATCTTGATACAGATATCTTCGGAAGCGAAAGAGTTATCCAGCCGACAGTATACAGAGAACATTCAAGAATTTCGATATTTTTTATCCTGATGGCAGGTATTGCCGCGGGTGCTGTGGCGTTCTGGCTTCTGGCAGTTCCGGCGATCCGGCAGGGAATCTATCAGGAGGCCAACCAGCAGATCGTGCAGTACAGTGAATCTCTGGCAAGTCAGGGCGCAGAGCTTACGAAAGCGCAGGGAGAGGCGAAAGAATCCGGAGATACGATAGAGTCTGTTACACAGGAACTTACGACGGAGCAGTCAAAGAGCGAAAGCTATCAGGCACTTCTGCAGGCTTACACGTATTATCAGCAGCAGAATCTTGATGAAGCAGCAATAGAGATCCAGAAAGTGCATGTAGATGTGCTGACGGACAGCATGAAATCCATCTATACGACGATCAGGGATGCTACGGGTGTGGCCGGAATCGGAGATACAGAGGGCGTGCAGAGTCAGTCTTCAGATAATGGAGAGGATAATTCCGGATACGAGGACACTTCTTATGACGATACCTCTTACGATGATACAGACTATAGTGGATATGATGAATATGGAGACTATTACGAATAAATAACGATTGCTTTGAAAAGAAGCAGATATATTTAAAGAAAAACCTCGGAGAAGGGGATGTACATTTAACGTACATCTCCTTTTTTCTTTTTTATACAGGGGATTATAAGGGGGAGCAGAGAATGAATGAAATGTTTCAACTGGAGGGGACGACACTGAGGATCATCCTTCCGCCAGATCTGGACCATCCTGCAGCGGATATGATTCGAAAAGAGGCAGAAAGTATTTCCGGTAAGACGTATGTACGGACAATTCTGTTTGATTTTTCAAGAACGGAGTTTATGGATAGCTCCGGAATCGGGCTTGTGATGGGCCGGTACCGTGCGCTTGGAATGCGTAAGGACTGTATCCGTGCAGTCGGCGTAAACCGCCATATAGAGCGTTTACTGCGCTTATCAGGGCTACATCGCTATATCATGATTCAGAAGGCCGGTGAGGAGGAAACGTCATGAAAGAGAATGCAAATGAAATAAGAGAAAATAAAATGGTGCTCATTTTTGACAGTATTCCGGCGAATGAAGGACTTGCCAGAGTAACAGCCGCTTCTTTCTGCACGCAGCTGAATCCGACGCTGGAGGAGATCGCGGATCTTAAAACGGCAGTATCAGAGGCTGTGACGAACTGTATCATTCATGGATATGAGGGGAAAGGCGGTAAGATTGAAATGCGTCTGTCTTATAAAGAGAGGGAGCTGTATGTGGATATCATCGATCATGGCGTAGGAATCTGTGATGTGGAAAAAGCGATGGAACCAATGTATACGTCAAAACCGGATAAAGACAGATCCGGAATGGGCTTTACTTTTATGGAGGCATTTATGGATGAACTTTCAGTAGAATCAGAGACAGATAAAGGAACTGTTGTACACATGAAAAAGATCATTGGCCGGTAAGAAAAATGACCTGGGATACCATTGCCCTGATCGGGCGTGCGCACCAGGGGGATAAAGAAGCAAGAGACATTTTGTTTAAGGAGAATACGGGACTGATATACAGTGTTGCACACCGATTTCGCGGAAGAGGCGTAGAGATGGAAGATCTGTTTCAGATCGGCAGTATCGGGCTTCTGAAAGCGGTGGACAAGTTTGATCTTTCTTATGATGTGAAGTTTTCCACGTATGCGGTGCCGATGATTGCTGGTGAGATCAAGCGTTTCCTGCGTGACGACGGGATGTTGAAAGTGAGTCGGAGTATAAAAGAAAATCAATATCGAATCTATAAAGTAAGAGAGGAACTGGAGAAAAAACTGGGAAGAGAGCCGGATGTATCAGAAATTTCAGGAGAACTGGGACTGCCGCCGGAAGAGATTGTAATGGCCATGGATGCGGCTTCGGAGGTGGGATCTATCTATCGTTCCATTCATCAGGGGGAAGGGACAGAACTCAGACTTCTGGACAAGCTTCCTGAAAAGGAAAACAGACATGAGAAAGTTTTGAATAAGATTTTTCTGGAAGAACTGCTCGACACACTGGAAAAGGAGGAGAGAAGGCTGATCTGTATGCGTTATTTCTGTGACATGACACAGACAGAGGTTGCCGGAAAGCTTGGTATATCACAGGTTCAGGTGTCCAGAATGGAAAAGAGGATTCTTAAAAGCCTGAAAAAAGAAACACAGGAAAAAACAGAGGCATAAATCTTCTGAATATACAGATACTGTATATAGCGGACAGAAGGTCCTGTAAAAAACGGAAAGGACAGATGAGACTATGGATTCCGAAACAGTAACACTTTATATAAAAGGAGACCGTAATGTCGAAGTGACGGTGCAGGATGTGTTTCTGAAGGATATCGTTACGATGGAATGTTCCGACAAGAATATCCTGCCAAAACTTCAGGCATTAAAGATTCTGAAGATACATGGAAAAAAAGAGCAGAGGTATGTGGTCTCTGTTCTTGAGATCATTGCCTGTATTCATGCTCAGTATCCAAAAGTAGAAGTACAGAATCTGGGCGAGACAGATATTATTGTGACCTGTGAGAACCAGAAGACACCGCCGTATGCCTGGCATATTCTTAAAGCGACAGTTGTGGCAGCGGTCATCTTCTTCGGTTCCGCATTCTCCATTATGGCATTCAATAACGATGTGGGCGGAACGGAATTATTCGATCAGATCTATGAGCTTGTGATGGGAAAACAAAGTGATGGCTTTACTATTCTGGAAATCACATATTCAATCGGACTGACATTTGGTATTCTGATCTTTTTCAATCATTTTGGAAAAAAGCGATTTACGGTGGATCCGACCCCGATGGAAGTGCAGATGCGGCTTTATGAAAACGATATCCAGACAACGCTGGTCGAAGATGCATCCAGGAGAAAAGAAGAGCTGGAGGTGGGAGAACGGTGATGTGGTGGGGAAATCTGTTGCTGACCCTGATCGGATTAAGTGCGGGAACGGTTGTCGCCGGCGGACTGTTTTCGTTTATTGTGGAGCTTGGCGTGATTGCTGATTTTGCGGACAGAACACATA
>CAVBPN010000061.1:0-1905 GCA_963597235.1 bacterium | reverse complement strand
GAACACATACGGCAAATCATATTCTGTTTTATGAAGATATGGTTTCACTGGGAACAGTACTTGGAAACCTGTTCCAGATTTTTGAGATCAGAATGCCGGGACAGAGAATTTTCCTTACGCTATTTGGCCTGTTTGGCGGAATCTTTGTCGGATGCTGGGCAATGGCACTGGCGGAGATCCTGAATGTATTTCCGATCTTTATGCGAAGGGCGCGCATTGTACGGTATCTGACAGTGTTTGTGCTGATGGTCGCACTGGGAAAAGGTCTGGGATCAGGACTGCTTTTCTGGAAGAGATGGTAGAACAGTAAAAACAGCAGAATGACGGAAAGAAAAGGACCCGGCAGAAACTATCTGTCGGATCCTTTTTTGGAGATAAATCAATAAACATAGAAAACCTGCTAGAATTTGATTTCCTTACCTTCCAGTCTCCACTGTCTGAATTCAGCGGAAGCAGAAAGAAGAAGGTCGGAAGAAGAGTTCAGGGCTGTTTCTACAGAGTCCTGAATAACTCCAATGATGAAACCTACAGCAACAACCTGCATGGAGATATCATCGGAGATACCGAACAGGGAGCATGCCATCGGGATCAGGAGCAGTGAACCACCGGCAACACCGGATGCACCACAGGCTGACAGAGCAGCGAGAAGGCTCAGGATGATCGCGGTAGGAATATCTACATGAATTCCGAGGGTGAATGCAGTTGCCATAGTCATAACTGTAATAGTGATTGCTGCACCGTCCATGTTGATCGTTGCGCCAAGCGGGATCGTTACGGAATATGTATCACGGTCAAGTCCCATCTCTTCACAGACTTTCATATTGACAGGAATGTTGGCGGCAGAGCTTCTGGTGAAGAAAGCAGTCAGAGCACTTCTCTTCAGGCAGTGGAAGATCAGCGGATATGGATTCTTACGGATGCACCAGTAAACCAGAATCGGGTTTGTGACAAAGTAGATGAAAAGCATACATCCTATCAGCAGGACAAGCAGTTTTCCATAAGTGGTGAAGATATCCAGACCGTTCGTGGATACTGTGTTAAATACAAGACCGAAGATACCGAATGGAGCCAGGTTGATGATCCAGGTAACAACGGTGGAGATTCCGTCTGCAACATCTTTAAGTACATTTTTTGTCATGTTGTTAGCTGCACGAAATGCAAGTCCGAAAAGGATTGCCCACATAAGGATTCCGACATAGTTTGCATTTGTAAGAGAAGATACCGGGTCTGCAACCAGATTCATAAGAAGGTTGTTCAGAACCTCAACGATACCCTGTGGTGCAACAGTGTCAGTTGTGGCAGCAGTAGCAAGTGTCATTTTTACCGGGAAAGCCATGCTTGCGAAAACGGCAATGACTGCAGCTAATACAGTGCTGAACATATAAAGTATGATGACTGTTTTGATTACACCGCCATGCGATTTTCCTGCGTTACACAGAGAACTGATAACAAGAAAGAATACCAGAAGTGGTGCGATTGCCTTAAGTGCACCTACAAAGACATCACCAAGAATTGAGATACCGGTTGCTCCTGGTACAGCGATTCCGAGGATGGCACCAAGAATCAGTCCAACCAGGATTCGCTTTACCAGAGCGATGTCTGTCCATTTGTTCCAAAGCTTTTTCATATTCATACTCCCTTAACGTTTTAAAATGATAATATGGTACATTGTAAACGAAAAAGAGCGATAAAGCAATAGAAGAATTACAAATGTTCACCAGTGAAAGACAGAAAGCAAACAGATGCTTTGCTTTATTCTTTCATTTTAGGACGAAAGATCAGGCTTGCCAGATAGGAGAAGATCAGTGCTGCAGAGACACCCACGGCACAGGCGGTGAATCCTCCGGTGAAGAGCCCGAGAAAACCATCTTTGTCGATTGCTTTTTTCATACCCGTCCACAGGAC
>CAVBPN010000060.1:0-6605 GCA_963597235.1 bacterium | reverse complement strand
GGGGGGGGGTAAAAATAGGTATGGTAAAAATATATAAAAATCAATCGAAAAATATAGATAATATTGACTATTGAATACAATAAATAATTGTGATACTATAAAAACAACAAAAAGAGCACGAGCACATTAAAGAAGAATCGTAAAAATATGGAGAAAAATAAAATTTAAAAAACCATAAAATTGTGCACGAGCAATATTTATAAAGAGAGGTAAAAAATATGAAATTTGGTACGTTATATTCTTACTGGGGACACGAATGGAAATGCGATTACATTGAAACAGCAAAAAGAATGCATGCATGTGGATGTGAAGTACTTGAAGTTGGAGCTCCTCATCTTCTGGACATGACAGATGAACAGCTAAAAGAACTGAAAGATACCTGTGATGGACTTGGAATGGAGATTACTTCCAATATCGGACCTGCTGAAGAATATGATCTGGCTTCTGAAGACCCGGTAGTTCGTGCGAACGGAGTAAAATATCTCACAGATATCCTCAGAGCGATGGCAAAGATTGGATCAAAATCTCTGGTTGGTGCAATGTATTCTTACTGGCCATGCAAAAACTTTAAATATGATGATAAAGAGGGCGCATGGGAAAGAAGTATTGAAGGCATGAAAGAAGTTGCCAAGGTTGCTGAAGAACTTGATATTGAGTGTTGTCTGGAAGTTCTTAACAGATTTGAAACTTACATTATGACAAACTGTGAGGAAGCAGTAGAGTACTGTAAGAGAGTTGGAAGCAAAAACGTAAATATCCTTCTGGATACTTTCCATATGAATATCGAGGAAGATAATCTTCCAGATGCTATCAGAAAGGCTGGACCACTTCTTGGACACTTCCATGTAGGTGAAGGAAACAGAAAACTTCCTGGAATGAGCAAAGGTTCCATGCCATGGGCAGAAATGGGAGAAGCTTTAAGAGAAATCGGTTATAACAAAGCAGTTGTTGCAGAGCCGTTCCTTCTGCCAGGAGGAAGTGTTGGAGCAGATATTAAAGTATGGAGAGATCTGAGCAATGGAGCTGATGGAGCACAGATGGATAAATATCTGACAGAATCCATGGCATTCCTGAAAGAAAAATTTAACGGATAAGAGGTGCTGATATGGCTGAAATAGTAATTATGGGTGAACTGCTCGTTGAGATCATGAGAGCAGAAGAAGATGTACAGCTTTTTGAGACCGGAAAGTATTTCAGAGGTCCGTTCCCAAGTGGAGCACCGGGAATTTTTATCAGCACAGCAGCGAGACTTGGACACAGTGCAGCGATTATTTCCGGGGTTGGAAATGATGATTTTGGGAAAAACATTCTGGATCGTCTCAAGAGTGTAGGCGTAGATTGCAGCAGAGTTCTTATCAGTGATGAGGCTTCCACAGGGGCTGCATTTGTAACTTATTTCAAGAATGGAGACAGAAAGTTTATTTTCCATATCAATCATACCCCAGCAGTAGCAGCCAAGGCTCCTGAAAATACAGATGATTTTAATGATACGAAATACTTCCATGTGATGGGATGCTCCCTGATGGCATCTGTAGAATTTGGTAAAGAAGTTGTTAAGACTATGCATCTTCTCAAGGAAAAAGGTGCAAAAGTGAGCTTTGATCCAAATGTCAGATTAGAGATGTTAAAAGATCCGGAAGCAATGGAGATCGTAAAACAGGTCTATAAAGAATCTAACATCTTTATGCCAGGTGTTTCAGAGCTGAAGATGATCACAGGAGAAGATGATCTGGAAAAAGCGATTCGAAAAGTATTCGAGGATAACGAAAACATGGAACTTCTCGTTCTGAAAAATGGATCTAAAGGATCTGAGATATATGGACCGGAAGGACTGATCGATAAAGTAGGCGTATATCCTGTAACCCAGGTAGATGCAACTGGTGCTGGCGACAGTTACGATGCAGCATTTATCTGTGGACTTGCAGAAGGCAAAAGCATTATTGATGCGGCACGTATGGGCGCAGCAGCGGGAGCCTTAAATGCAGCAGCATTTGGACCAATGGAGGGAAATATAAGTCAGCAGACCATACAGTCGATGATTGATGCCAATGCATAAATTCATCAGATGGAGGCACAGATGAGTGAAATTAAACTTGAGTTAAAGAATATTTCAAAAAGTTTTCCGGGCGTGAAAGCACTGGATGGCGTAAATATTGCGCTGAGAAAAGGTACCGTTCACGCAGTCATGGGTGAAAATGGTGCCGGTAAATCAACATTGATGAAAATTATCAATGGCCTTTATCAGAGAGATGAAGGCCAGGTAATTCTGGATGGCAAAGAAGTTCATTTTTCAGGCCCGATGGAATCACAGGCAGCAGGTATTGCGATGATCTATCAGGAGTTGAACTTCTTCCCAGAACTTTCAATAGCGGAAAACATTTTTATGAAACGCCAGCCAACAAAGGGTGGACATGTTGACTGGAAAAAGATGATGGAGATGGCAAAAACAATCTTGGATGAAAATGACCTGCCTTATGATCCGAAGACAAAGATCAAAGAACTTCCAATCGCAAGCATTCAGATGCTGGAAATTGTAAAGGCAGTTGCTTTTAAGGCACAGGTTATCATCATGGATGAGCCAACATCCTCTATTTCAAACAAAGAAGTAGACATGTTGTTTGAAAAGATCAGAAAACTGCGTGAGCAGGGAATCAGTTTCCTTTATATCAGTCATAAAATGGAAGAGATTTTCCAGATTGCAGATGATATTACAATCATTCGAGATGGAAAGAGTATTATCAGCGGACCGGTAAAAGATTTTACAGAAGATTCCATTATCACTCACATGGTTGGCCGCTCAATCGACAATATTTATCCAAAGGAAGAAGTTCCGATCGGAGATGTTGTGTTTGAAGCAAAAAACCTTTGCAGTAAAGACATGTTCGAAAATGTCTGCCTTAATGTAAGAAAAGGTGAGATCGTAGGAATGGCCGGTCTGGTCGGAGCCGGAAGAAGTGAAGTATGCAGAGCAATTTTTGGTCTGGATCCACTGGACTCCGGAGAGATCACTTTGGCAGGTAAACCTTATAAACCAAAAGATGTTACTCATGCGATCAAAAACAAGATTCTGATGATCACCGAGGACCGTAAAAAAGAAGGAATTATCGGAGTAAGATCATGCAGAGAAAACATAACTCTTACAAGTCATCATATTGAAAAAGGCGGCTTTATCAATCTGAAAAAAGAGGTTCAGGACGCACAGAGAATGTCTGAGATGCTGAAAGTTCGTTTTGCCGGAATCGAAACACCGATAGGTTCTCTCAGTGGTGGAAACCAGCAGAAAGTACTGCTTTGCCGCTGGCTGATGCTCGAAAGTAATCTTTTGATTTTGGATGAACCGACAAGAGGTATTGATGTCGGTGCAAAACTTGAAATCTACAATATCATTACAGACCTTGCGAAAAAAGGTTATGCGATACTGATGATTTCTTCCGAAATGCCGGAGCTTCTTGGCATGTGTGACAGAATCTACGTTATGAGTCAGGGGTATGTAACAGGATGCTTAAATAGAAATGAATTTGAGCAGGAAAGAATCATGCAACTGGCAACAGGACATGTGAAATGATCAACAGGTTATGGAGGATTCTCAAATGAAAAGTAAATCAAAGATAAATATTCAAAAATATTCACTGATATTGATCTTGATTGCCATGATGGTTGTCTGTTCTTTCTTATCCAGCAACTTTTTTACAGCAAAGAACCTGACAAATATTTTGAAACAGGTTAGTATCGTGACAATTTGTGCATTTGCACAGGGTATGATCATTATCTGCGGTGAGATCGACCTTTCTATTGGTTATCTGGCCGGCATGGCAGGAAGTTATGCCTGCATTATATATGTGGCAACAGAAAATCTTGTAATTGCTTTCCTGGTTGGTATTTTACTGGGAGCTCTTGTTGGAGCAATCAACGGATTGTTTGTAGCATATTTCAAACTTCCGTCATTCATTGTAACTTTGGCTATGCAGACAGTCTGCTTTGGTGCGATCTGCCTGTATACAGGTGGCCAGAATATTTACAAGATTGGTAATTTCAAAATTCTTGGACAGGGTGAAGTATTCGGAATCATTCCAGTTACAGTAACTTTCATGCTTATTATGCTGGTGATCACTCATATCATTCTGAAATATACTAAATTTGGACGTTATCTGTATGCGATCGGAGGAAACTCAGAGGCTGCCAATGCAGCAGGTATCCAGGTATGTAAAATCAAATGGACAGCATTTATTGTTTCCGGTATTTTTGCAGCAATCGCAGGTATGGTTATGATGGGACGTCTGAATGCAGGTATTCCAAGTGAAGGTACCGGATATGAAACAGATGCTATCACAGCGACCGTTATCGGTGGTACAAGTTTCTCAGGTGGTGCAGGTACAGCGTTTGGAACACTTCTTGGTTCTCTGATCATTGGTGTACTGAACAATATTATGAACCTGATGGGAATCGATTCTTATTTGCAGATGATTATCAAGGGTGCGATCATTATCTTTGCAGTACTTATTGATGTATTATCCAAGACACAGAAGATTAAAGTTAAGATTATGGCTCCGGAAGAAGGCGGACAGAAATAATAATCAAAGAACTTTATTGTGCGAACAATAAATATAAAACGAAAAATGTAAAAGGAGGATTTACAAAATGAAAGCAAAGAAGGTATTCAGCGTACTTATGGCAGCAGCAATGATGGCAGGTGTGATGACAGGAGGAACAGCAACAACTGTATCAGCAGCAGACACTTACAAGGTAGCCTTCCTTCCGACAGATATGTCAGCAACTTTTGCTTCCTGGCTGGCAAGCGAGCTTGAAACAGCATTTGAGCAGTATGACGATATGGAACTGACAGTTATCGACTCCAAGAATGAACTGGAAACACAGATCAGTTCTCTGGAAACTTGTGTATCTCAGGGATATGATTATATCATTCTTCTTCCACTGGAACCAGCAGCAGAAGATGACCTTGTAGAAGGATATATTAATGACGGAACTCCGATCATGAATATCAACCTTGATGACCTTGCAGTAGAAAAAGCATCCAGCGTTATCGCAAATCCATATGACCTTGGAACTGTTGTAGCAGAAGAAGCAAAGAAAAATCTTCCAGAGGATGCGAACGTAGTTGTTCTGTTAGGACCATCCGGAAATACAGACTCTATTGAAAGACGTAGAGCATATGATGATGTCCTTTTCTCTCAGAATGAAAATATTACAATCCTTGATGAGCAGATCGGTGACTGGGAAAAATCCAAAGGAATGGAATACATGGAAAACTGGCTGCAGGTTTATGATGATGTAGATGCTGTAATTTCCATGAATGATGCTATGGCAATCGGTGCATATGAAGCAGCAAAAGATGCAGGCGTAGCTGATGATATTCAGTTCTACGGAGTTGATGGTCTGGCAGATGCTGCAGTAGCAATCAACGATGGTGAGATGAACGCAACAGCACTTCAGGATGCGCAGGTTATGGCAGAAGAAGGTGCTCGTATCGCACATGAAGTTCTTACAGGTGAGAACAAAGACGGATATGAAAAAGTTCAGATTCCTGTAACTCTGATCACAAAGGACAATGTTGCTGAGTTCATCGACAGATATACAGAAAACGGAATGCTTAAATAAAGAATGATGGAGGACATACATACTATGAAACAGGCAGTTTTAACATCACCGGAAACAATTACATTCAGTGAAATTGACAAACCAGTTATTAAACCAAATGAAATTTTAATGAAAGTGAAAAACATTGGTATTTGCGGCTCTGATATCCATGCATACTATGGAAAACATCCATTTATGTCATTCCCGATTCGCTTGGGACATGAAATGGCGGGTGAAGTAGTAGAAGTTGGTTCAGAAGTAAAAGGAATCAATGTGGGTGATCTGGTAACTGCTATGCCGCAGGAATTCTGCCACGAATGCGAACCATGTAAGAGTGGAAGATATAATATCTGTGACACACTGGAAGTTATCGGTTGTCAGACACCGGGAGCTGCATGTGAATATTTCAATGTTGATTCAGCACTGATCAAGAAAATTCCAGATGGAATGTCAGCAAGAATTGCAGCAACAATTGAACCGGCAGCAGTTGGTGTTCATGCAGTGAGAAGAAGCGGCAGTGTGAAAGGTATGAATGTAGTGGTTATGGGAGCTGGCACGATCGGAAATGTTACAGCACAGGCGGCTATGGCAGAAGGTGCAAAGAGTGTTCTGATCACAGATTTCTCAGACTATCGTCTGGAACTTGCCGGAAAATGCGGAATTCCTCATACAGCAAATACTGGTAAAGTCTCCATGCAGGATGCGATCAAGGAAGCATTTGGTGGTGAAGGCGCAGATATCTTCTTCGAATGTGTTGGTATCGGTGCAACTGTAAACCAGGCTATTGAGTGCTCAAAGAAAGGACATGATATCGTAATCGTTGGTGTTTATGGTACTACTCCGGAGATCAATATGGCATGGGTACAGGATCGTGAGTTCAGACTGATCGGTTCTCTGATGTATGTGGAGAAAGATTTCCAGGATACCATTGATTATATGGCAGCAGGCAAGATCAATATGGAACCACTGGTGTCTAAAGTATTTAAGTTTGATGAGTACCAGGAAGCGTT
>CAVBPN010000059.1:0-3186 GCA_963597235.1 bacterium | reverse complement strand
GGCAGAAGTACAGTTGTGGAAATATGATCCATCTATATTAGGTAAGAATGGTCTCGTAGATTCTCTTTCCCTGGCTTTGAGTTTTCAGAAACCAGTGGATACTTTTCTAAAAAATGATTGACAACAATAATTTCCTGTGGTAAAGTATAAAACAGCAAAACCGATGAGGAAGAAGAGTAAATAATTTCGTATCATTCCAGAGAGCAGGCGTTGGTGGAAGTTTGTATGAGACAGATTATTGAATGGCCTTCCGAGGGCAGCCCGAAATTTTAATCTGAAGAGTAGGCGCTGACGGGAACCGAACCCGTTACCAATCAGGAGTGTATGTTTGTACATGAGAAAGTGGACGATACGTCAATTTGAGTGGTACCGCGATAATAAGAAATTATTACCGTCTCAAGCATAGCTTGAGGCGGTTCTTTTTTTCTCATGGCATATTAAAATTGTAGAAAGAGAGAGGAAAAAGACAATGAAAAAAAGAATGTTAGTAATCGCAGCAGCAGTAGCAGCAACAAGTATGATGGTGGCTTCCCCGGTAATGGCGGATGATTTTAAAGTAGGTATCTGCAACTATGTAGATGATGCTTCCCTGAACCAGATCGTAGACAATATTCAGTCCCGCCTTGAAGAGATCGGCGAAGAAAAAGGTATTACTTTTGATGTATCTTATGATAACTGTAATGCAGATGCCAGCGTTATGGAACAGATTATTTCTGATTTCCAGGCTGACAATGTAGATCTGATGGTAGGTGTCGCTACACCGGTTGCAATGCGTATGCAGTCTGCAACAGAAGGAACCGATACACCGGTTGTATTCTCTGCTGTATCTGACCCGGTTGGTTCCGGACTTGTAGATTCTCTGGATGCTCCTGGAGCAAACATCACAGGAACCAGTGATTATCTGGATACTTCTTCTATTATGAAACTGATCCAGGCACAGAACCCTGATGTAAAGAAGATCGGTCTTCTTTATGATGTAGGACAGGATTCTTCTACAACAGCGATCCAGGAAGCAAAAGATTATCTGGATGAAGAGGGAATCGAATATGTAGAGCGTACCGGAACCACAACAGACGAAGTACAGCTTGCTGCAGAAGCACTGATTGCAGACGGCGTGGATGCAGTCTTTACACCAACCGACAACACTATCATGACAGCAGAGCTTTCCATTTATGAGAAATTTATCGAAGCAGGAATCCCGCACTATACAGGAGCTGACTCATTCGCACTGAACGGTGCATTCGTAGGATACGGTGTTGATTATGCAAACCTCGGACAGAAAACAGCCGACATGATCGCTGATATCCTGGTAGATGGTGCAAAACCGGAAGAAACAGCAGTTGAAACATTTGACAATGGTACTGCAACTGTAAATACAGAAACCTGCGAAGCACTCGGACTTGATTTTGAAACCATCAAAAAAGATTTTGAACCTCTCTGCACACAGGTAAATGAGATTACCACAGCAGAAAGCTTCGACGATGTAGAAGCAAAATAAAGTTACTGTGAATGGAATGAACAGTAACAAATAAACTCAACTGGAGGAATTCATCGTGACGATTGCAACAATGCTCTCCCTCGGAGAGACTGCCCTGAAGCTTGGACTGATTTGTTCGCTGACAGTTCTTGCTCTGTTTCTTAGCTATTCCATGCTGAATGTCTGCGATCTTTCCACTGATGGCTGCTTTACTTTGGGAGCAGCCGTAGGTGCTGTCGTGGCAGTCAGTGGTCATCCGTTTCTGTCCATTCTGGCGGCTATGATCGCTGGTGTAGGTTCCGGGTTTGTGACTGCAATCCTGCAGACAAAGCTTGGCGTTGACAGCCTGCTCGCAGGTATCATCGTAAATACGGCTCTTTATTCTGTGAACATTGCGGTGATGGGAGGTTCTTCCCTCATCAATATGAATCGGACCACAACAGTATTTACCATGATGAAAGATGTACTTGCAGGCACACCTTTGAAGGGAAGAGAAGACATTCTCATTGCTGCGATCGCGGTGATCCTTGTGATCGTATTTCTGGTATTTTTCCTGAAAACAAGACTTGGCCTTGCAATTCGTGCAACCGGAAATAACTCCGATATGGTAAAGTCTTCTTCAATCAATCCGGTATTTACAACGATCATCGGTCTGTGCGTAGCCAACTCCTTTACCGCACTTTCAGGATGCCTTCTGTCCCAGTCACAGAAATCTGTAGATATTAATATCGGTCAGGGAATGGTCACAATTGCGTTGGCTTCATTACTGATCGGAGGTACGATCCTGGGACATGGCGGAATCTTTGTAAGAGCTGTAGGAATGGTTCTCGGTTCGTTTATTTTCCGTTTGGTCTATACGATTGCACTTCGTTTCAACATGCCGGCGTTTATGCTGAAACTCGTATCATCTGTCATCGTTGTCCTTGCGATTTCCGGTCCATATCTTAAGAAACAGTGGCCGCAGATTCGCAGAAGAATGACTCATACAAAAGGAGGCAGATGATCCATGTTAAAAATCAGCCATATTTCAAAGACATTTAATCCGGGAACTGTAAATGAAAAAAAGGCAATTGAAGATCTTTCCCTGGAGCTGAAACAGGGTGATTTTGCTACGATCATTGGTTCCAATGGAGCAGGAAAATCAACGCTTTTTAATGCAATCTGCGGCGATTTTATGACGGATACAGGTGCAATTGAGTTAGATAGAAGGGATATCACTTTTTTACCGCAGCATGTGCGTGCAAGAGAGATTGGACGTCTCTACCAGGATCCGATGCGTGGAACTGCTCCGGGGATGACGATAGAAGAAAACCTTGCGCTTGCAGCAGGCAGGGGCGGCTGGCTTTCGCATACGACTCGTCAGGAAAAAGAAAGATTCCGCGAAGAATTAAAGAAACTTGATATTGGTCTGGAAGAACGTATGAGCCATCCGGTAGGACTCCTTTCCGGTGGACAGAGACAGGCGCTGACGCTTCTGATGGCAACGATGAATCCACCAAAACTTCTCCTTCTGGACGAACATACCGCAGCGCTCGATCCTGGCACAGCAGAAAAAGTTCTGAATCTGACCAGACGAATCGTGGAAGAACATCAGCTTACCTGTCTGATGATCACACACAATATGCAGTCTGCAATTGACCTTGGAAATCGTATTTTAATGATGGACTCCGGCAATATCGTACTGGATATCGGTGGAGAAGAGAAAAAAG
>CAVBPN010000058.1:2197-17217 GCA_963597235.1 bacterium | reverse complement strand
GTAGATAACATGGAAGAAATGGTAAAGGCAGTACAGGTTTATGCCGTTGACAGTGCTATTGGCACATCTAACGCGGCAACAAAATCTGAAATTACAATTATGCTGAAAAACAGTGGAGTAGTGATTGCAGATGATACTGCAAGAGATGGAGAAGCTGCATTAAAAGAATATGTGCCAAATTATACCAAGATTGCACGAAAATCTAAAAAGTGGTCTGCAGATCCGTATGCAAAGATCACAATTGAGACAGATGGAAAAGTAACAGTGGAATATGGACCGGATGATTTTGCAAGCTATTCTGACGGAAAAACAGCTGCAACTACTACTCCTACTCCTACTCCGGAAGGTTAAACTGACGCTGAAAGTGGCGAAGGCTGATTTTATCTGGATTTAGATTGTAGTTCAACCTTTTGACGAATGCATAATAATTCTTTTGTTTAAAACCGAATACGACTGTCCGATGAAATACGAAAAGTAAGGAGACAGAAGTATGTTTAAGCTTTTAAACAAAAAGAAAAATAACAAAGGTTTTACACTGGTAGAACTCGTAATCGTAATTGCTATCCTTGCAATCCTGGTAGGACTTCTTGCACCTCAGTATACAAAATATGTTGAGAAATCAAGAAAATCCGCTGATGCATCTAACATGGATGAGATGGTAAAAGCGGTTCAGGTTTATGCGGCTGATGCAGAAAATGAAGTACCGAAGGTTGAAAAAGCAACAATTGTGCTTGGAGATAATGTTGAAGTCACTGATACGACTAATACTCTCACCACAGCTTTAGGCGAATTCTGCCCGGATTATAAGAATATGTCAAAAAAATCTGCTAAATGGGGAGTTAATGCTAATCCTACTGCTACCATTTCCATCACAGATGAAGGTGCAGTGAAAGTTACTTATTCACCGAAGAGCTTTGCTGACTATATTGATGCAACAGAGACAACAGAGTAACCATAATAATATAACAACAATAAGTACTAATCTGTTATATGTGAAATGAAAGGAATTCCCTATGCTTCTTTTCCTCGACTCTATCCCGTATATCGTAATCTTTATATTTGGAATCGTGATCGGCAGCTTCCTGAATGTCTGTATCTACAGGCTTCCGCTGCATGAATCCATCATTACGGCTCCCTCCCACTGTATGACCTGTGGGAGGAAGCTGAAATGGTATGACATGGTTCCGGTATTCAGCTGGATCGTACTGGGAGGTAAATGTCGTAATTGTAAAACTAAAATTTCTGCGCAGTACCCGATCATAGAGGCTCTCAATGGTATTCTTTATGTAATGGTATGTGTGGTCAATGGACTGACATGGGTCAGCCTGTTGTATTGCTTAATGGTGTCGGCGTTGCTGACCCTTAGTCTTATTGACTGGCGCACTTATGAAATCCCCCTGGGAATCAATGTATTTTTGCTTTTCCTCGGAGTCGCAGCCACCTGGCTCGACAGAGGCAATCTGACTTCCCACCTGATCGGTCTGATCTGTGTGAGCGGAGTTCTTGAAATCCTGTTTCTGGTAAGCGGCGGCAGTGCGATTGGCGGCGGTGATATAAAGCTAATGGCAGCCTGTGGACTGATCCTTGGCTGGAAGCTTATCATCCTTGCCTTTCTTCTTGGATGCATCATTGGTTCTGTGGTACATATGATCCGCATTAAAGTAAGCGGCGCCGGCCATATGCTGGCAATGGGACCGTATCTTTCGGCTGGGATCTTTATTGCCGCACTGTGGGGAAATTCATGGATCAGCTGGTATCTCGGGCTTCTTGGTCTGTGAGATCAGCTTCATAACTGAGAATAAATGTTATTGTGAACCAGTGTTATTTACGATTAACTAAATAACATGGATTGCGAACAGTAACGGATTATTTTGTTTTCAGTTATAAAAATATGGATTCTGTATTAATGAAAATTCTGACAATAAAATCTGTCACCAATTTCATTGTTACAACTTTCAGAACTCATATTTTTGTAACTGAATGCCGGACATGTATTGTTTCTGTCAGCTTCAGTAACCAGGTAAGATAAAATGGAGGAAACCAGATAATGGCAAAATTCTTAAACATAGAAATTGATACGGCGCAGCTCCGTGTAGCTGAGGTGGACGGTCGAGACCAGAGGATTTTTCGCTGCTTTGTGATTCCTGTTCCCACCGGAGCAGTGGATGACGGACAGATACGTGATACTAAGAGCCTTGGGAATCTTCTGAAAAATGAGCTGGAATCCCATGGGATAAAGACAAAAAAGGCATTCTTTGTCTCGGGTTCTTCAAGGATCGCCAGCAGGGAAGTCCGTATTCCTTATATAAAAAAAGACAGGATTCAGAGCATCCTGCAGGAAAATGCGTCAGACTATTTCCCAATCGATATCTCAAATTATGTCATCTCATACAGTATCATCGGTGTTGAAAATTCTGAGCAGGAAGGCGCTGGAATGGTAAAGCAGTATCATCTGATGGTATATGCGTCTCCCACAGCAATTTCTGCCGCACTCAGCGAACTTGCAGAGGTTGCCGGCCTTAATATGGCAGGCATCGGGTGTACCGGAGACAGTGTCTATTCTGCTGTAAAGGATACCTTCTCAGATGGTACACATATGCTGATCAAGATGGAATATGATTTCACGAGTATCAGTATTGTAAAAAACGGGGAGCTTACTCTTCAGAGAACCATCAATTATGGTGTGGACAGCGTCATTGATACCGTGTGTGGACTTCCGGTATTTGGAGAGGATCTGACGGAGACAGAAGCGGCAGATGTTCTGTACCATGAGAAATGTATCAACGATACGCTGAGCTGGGATGGTTATAAGGGAACTGATCCGCAGATGGAGCAGCTGGAGAATGCAAAAGCTGAAGTAACCGAAAGTTTCCAGTATATGATCGGAAATATTTCCCGTATTATGGATTATTATATTTCAAGGCATATGGATACGACATTTACTTCGATTCTGATCTGTGGCCTTGGCGCGGGTATGAAGGGCGTAAGGCAGCTGCTGACTAATGAGTTGGAACAGGATATCGAGATTCTGTATGCTCTTAAGAACTGTATTCATCCGGATTTTCCGGAGGAAGAAGGCCTTTACCTGTATGCTTCGACCTTTGCGGGAATGCGTTCCGGGCTGAACCTGGTAGAAAAAACGACCCGAAAAAAGAAAGAAAAGGAAGAATCCTTAAACGGTGCGGTTCTGATCTGTTCGGTTGGAGTGATCGCAGGGGCGGTACTTGCAGGTGCGGGAATCGCCAGCCACCTGTATCAGCAGCATCTTAAGGATCAGCTGAACCAGAGAATCAGTGAAGAAAGTTCGATTGAAGAGATTTACAGTACTTATACAAGCACAAAGACAGCGTATGAGAACTATGAAACCATGTATGGATATACAAACACTCCGAATGAGGGGCTGAAAACTTTCCTGGAGGAGATGGAGCAGAAGATGCCGACTGACATCACTGTTGATGCCTTCAGTTCAACAGGAACACAGGTAAGCTTCTCCATGAGGATTTCAGGTAAGTCCGCAGCAGCAAATACGCTGATGCAGCTTCGTACTTTTGAGAGTCTTTCTACAGTCACGACAACAGGACTGGAGGAAGGAGACGACGGCACAGTATCCATGAGCGTGATCTGTACCTATTCAGATCCGGCACCGCTGGATGATACGACAGAATAAGGAGGCACAAGAGCCATGAATTTGTCGATGCGTGACAAAAAGATACTGCTGATGTTTATCGGCATTCTTGTATTTTTCCTGGGATGGTTCTTCGGATACCGTCCGCAGATGGAGGCGGCAGCACAGCTGGAAGCGTCAAACAGCTCCCTTCAGACACAGCTTTCAGAGCTGGTCGAGCTTGCATCAAACAGGGATTATTATGTGAACGAGACAACCTCCATGCAGGAGAAAATCAGTGATTATACAGTAAAATTTCCGGCTGATGTAAGAGCAGAGGACGGAATTATACTTGCCCGCAATATGGAAAATGACCTGGGATTCCAGATCACAGATGTGGGACTTGGCGAAAAAGAATTCATAGCATCTGTTGACGGCAGCACAGAAGAAGAGCTTTCGCAGGCAGTGGACCAGACCATGTCAGAGCAGGCAAATGAGAAGACACAGCAGCAGATTGATGAGGTTGAGGGAACGGACAGTAAGGCGGAGGAAGAACTTCAGGATGCTTCCGATGCTGAAGTAGAATCTCAGAACAGTACTTCCCAGATACCGGTTCTCTACCGTACTCAGGTGACGATGCAGTTTAACGGAACCTATGCCGGACTGAAAGAAGCAGTCACCTATATTGCTGAACAGACCGGAAGAATGACACTTGATAATGTAAGTGCATCTTATGATACTTCTACAGGAAATCTGACTGGAACCATTGTGATCAATATGTTTTCCATGAGCGGAACAGGCAGTACCTATTCAGAGCCGGATGCAGGCGAAACCGCATACGGAACTGACAATATTTTCGGAACGATCGAGCAGACCGCTCAGAGTACAGATGGTGAGGAAACTGCCACAGAAGAGACAACAGACGGACAGAATACAGAGGGCAGTGACGCTCAGACCACAGAGGTTCAGGAAGGGGCAGAAACACAGAATGAAACTGCAGCCGTGCAGGAGCAGCAATAAATAAATGTGTATGTTAGAGGGGAAGATATAAGCCCCTCTATCTGTCTATATAACGATTGTTTATTTTCCGGAAGATTTACCGGATTCAGATAATGGAAAGAAATCTGATTACAGTATTTCATATGAATTCCGGCAACTATTAAGCAGGCAGTATACTTGAGAGGAGAAGCAGGATGAAGAAGAAGGAGAGCAGACAGAAATTGCTTAAATTTCATACAGTTCAGAAGGATTTGCCGCTTCAGCAGCATAATGCCGGTATGAGTATGATCGAGGTCATTGTTGCAGTGGCAATCTTTGCGATCACGGCAGCAGTCCTTCTTCAGGCATTTGTGACTTCCGGACGGATCAACCGTAAATCCGGGACCTATCTCGAGGCGACTACAGTTGCCCAGAATATCATGGAAGAAATTAAGGCAAAAAGCTTCGAGGAGGTTTCACTGGCTTTTAATTATCCGGTGGACAGCGTAAAAAATACCACAAGGCTTACTTTTCTGGATACCCAGAGATCTCGGATTGAGAGTGGTGATCTGGGAATCAGCGAGCTGCTTCGGACTGCGGATAAAAGTGACAGCAGTCAATACAGCTATCAGCCGGTCGTAAAATACAGAAAAGATCTGGATGAGTCAAAAGTAACAGCCTCTGTGATTTCAAAGGATGAAGGTAAAACATACGAATTTAATGCGCGAAAATCAGGCGAGAATGCATCGAAATATTATTTTGAACTGACGAATATAGAGAATGATAAAGAAAATTTTGATGCACTTATTACCTTTGACGGAAGCAAAACTTCCGGATATAAAAAGAAAACATCCACAAATACCGAAACAGGCAAGAATGACTATGAAATGCCGAACATATCTAAAATTGACAGTAAGACAAATGCGCTGCTGATTGAGGAGAAGGATGTGAATAAAGAGAACCTATATGAGCAGTTGGGATCGTGGCTGACTGATTTTGATACGTATGACGAAGTTAAGAAGCAGAATATATGCAATGATATTTATGAACATTCCGTAAAGATACTGACAATTCGTGTAGAAGAAAACAGCGGTACGGTAAAGGCAGAGGCATCCCGTACTCTTGACCCGTGGAACTGGATCGTTAAGAAGTATAAAGTGAACGCTGATTACGAGACAGAGGATAAGCGAAATATCATCGATACCGGAGAGACCACCTTTTACAGCTCCGATGCAGGCGAAAATCTGAAAAACATCTTTGTTTTCTATTATCCGAACTATAATTCGACCAGCAGTGTCAATCCATACGATCAGATCGTCTTTGACAACAGCATCAATTATGAACTTAATCTCTATGTCAGCAAGCAGGCTGATGAAGACGGGACAGATACAGAAAGTAAGCCGACCCATGATCAGGAAAGCAGATACCGTATGGCTCTGACCATTAAAGAAAATCCGGCAGCCCGTGGTAAGACAAACTGGAATACAAATCCGGGACTCTACCGCGCCGTGACAAAGCTCCGCACAAATCTTGATTATGATATCAGCGGAACAGAAGCAGGAGGGGATCAGACTTCCTCAAGATTGAAGATCAATCAGATGACACTGACGTATCAGGCGGTAAATACCAGTGGAGACAGAGGACTGAAGGTCAGCGGAAATTCTGCAAAGAAGATTCTGGACTGTAACAGTCTGGATGACAGAGAAAGCGAAGACCGTATTTATACAGTTCAGGTGGCAGTTTATAAAGCAGGAGCGGCCTCCGGAAATTTTCCGGACAGTGACCTGATCGCGTCTCTGGAGGGTTCAAAAGAAGATTAGTAACTGTGAGTGTACTGAACAGTTACGACCAGTTGCAAAATCACAGCGACGATTAATTTTTTCGGGAGAGTTATTATGAAAGACCGTAAAGACAACAACAGAGGATTTTCCCTCTTTACAGTTCTGATCGCAGTTTCCTTTGTAGCGATACTGGGAATGCTGATCCTTTATATTGCGATTTCGAATTTTAACATGAAGATCACGGGACTGAAGGGAAAAGATGCTTTTTATACAGCAGAGCGTGCACTGGAGGAGATCCGTACAGGACTTCAGGAGGACGTGGGCGAAGCCATGTCCACAGCCTATACACAGGTTCTGGAGTCATACAGTAAAGAAAGCTCGCAGGATGCGACGATGGATGAACAGCGCCAGAAGCAGTTTGAGGAGTTATTTCTTAAAGCACTGCAAAAAAGACTGGCAGCAACTGAAACTGAAGGGACACAGAGACTGTACAGCCTGGATAAACTCAGAGACTATGTGGATATTCTGAATGATACCTCTGTATTTGATAAGGATAAAGAAAGCCTTGTCATCACAAATCCTTCAGGCAGCAATCCGGAAATGAGCGTGAACGAGTTTTCTGATACAACAGATGAGAAGGGCAGTGTGCTTCTCAAAAATCTTAAGGTGATCTATGTTGATTCAAAGGGCCGTGCAGCGATCATCGAGACAGATATCCGCCTCGATGTGCCGGATGTACAGTTCCCGACACCGTCCACACTTCCGGATCTGATGAACATGATCGTTGTGGCAGATGCCGGAATCGTCTGTGAGGGAGATACGACCAGTACATCCACAATTCAGGGAAGTATTTATGCAGGGCTTCTTCCAAAGAGTAAAGTCGGAGAGACAGATACAGCAGACGGAGCACGTTCCACACACAGTATTTATGTACAGAATAATGCGACACTTAATATCGAATCCGGAGATAAAGTAGTATGTGCCGGTAAGATTAATGTAGGTAATGGAAGCAGCTTTTCAAGTGCTTCGGGTGTGAACCTCTGGGCGAAGGGGCTGGACGTAGATTCCGGCAAAGAAGTAAAACTGGAGGGCACGACATATTTTGCAGATGACCTTACGGTTTCAGGAAAGAACAATAACATAACAATTGCAGGAAATTATTACGGATTTGGTTCTGTTACATCAGCACTGAATAAGGACTGCTATTTTTATAAGAATCGCATTTATACTGAGAGTCAGAATACCGGGGCTGATTTCAGCAGTGCCATCGTTATCAATGGAAAGAATACAATACTGGATCTTTCGAATGTGCAGAAACTCATGCTGGCTGGTAAAAACTATATCGCAAGCTCAAAAGTAAAAGGTAAAGAAGCAAATGCAAGTGACGTCATGACCGGTGAGAGCATTACGGTAAAAGGCACACAGCTTGCTTATCTGTTACCGTCTGAGCTGCTGGGAACAAGCGAACAGAGCTTTACAAATCCGATGGATAATGAAACATATCTGAATTCATTTAGTGGGGTCAGCAATACAAACAACATACTGATTCAGATGGATACACCGGTGGAGGCCTGGGGCGGCAAAACGCTTCGCCAACTTGGCGTTGATCAGAATGATCCGGTTCAGACAGTATTTTACAATGAGCCGGGCGGAACAAGCTATGTATATTTTTATCTGAATTTTACAAGTGAGGCAAATGCGGCAGCATTTCTTCAGAATTACCTGACCGTAAATCCGGATGCAAAAGAAAATATGGATAAATACCTTTCCTTCTATTTCAGTGGAGACGAGAGTGGAATCAGCGTGAAGGATGCAGATTCCTACCTTCGTTATGTCACAGGAGGAAATGTCCTGACCTATGACGGAAGTACAGATACCAGTTCCCTTCAGGCAGCAACAGATACGGATGCAGCGGCTGACAGTAAGCTGGTACAGGAACAGATCGGATATCAGAACAGCTGGTATGCACTGAACAGAAAGATGATCTCCAGCTATGATCTGCTTAATACAAGCGTTGATGAAGGATGGAAGGATGCCAGTGGAAACCAGGTTACACATAATGAAACTAAGAGTGGCAGAAGTGTGTATGATAACCTGGTCAACGAGCAGAAGATGGTTGAATTTGTTAAAGATCATGCTAATGATGGCAATTTAAAATATGTATTTACCGCCAGCACAGAAGATGGTGGCCTTCAGGCAATCATGTATCACAATGGGGGAAACTGTACCCTCAGAAATGGAACTTCCGTAGATGGTACAGGTAGGCCTCTGGAAATTGATTCAGAACTGGCAGAGAACCTCCGCCTGGTAGTCTGCACCGGAGATGTTGTGATCGAAGAAGGCGTAAGCTTTAAGGGAATCATTATGACAAAAGGTACCCTGACACTTAAAAAGGGAGCTTCTCTGGAATCTTCCCCACTGGAGGCTGCGAAGGTATTCCAGTCGCAGATCAATGATGCGAGCGATACAGAAGATGCAGTAAAAGCACAGGATTTCTTCTGGGATGGAGATAAATATGTCCTTGGAAATTCCACATCAACGGATTCTGATGACAGCAACAGTTCAGATTCCTACAGTGCAGCAGATTGTGTGAGTTATGAAAACTGGAGAAAAGAGTAAAAAGAGGTGAGAAGGATGGAAAAGACACACAATATCAGAAATAAAGGTTTCACACTCGTGGAGCTGATCGTTGTCATAGCGATTTTCAGTATACTGCTGGGTATTGCCATCCCTTCTCTGAATTCGATACTGGGATTTCGCGTAAACCGTGCCGCAAATTCCATCACGGCGGCATTGGACAGGACGAAAACAGAAGCGTCTAACCGTCTTGTAGGTGAGATGATGCTGGAGAAACGCTCTGATGGATATTATATCAGCTATTATCTCGACAGAGGGAAAGTTGGCAGCACATCAAATGTAAAGCAGGATCAGCCGGAAAAGATCGCTCCGGCAAGAACCATTATCAGTTATACAACTGATACAGACAGTACAGATAAGGTAATGAATGTCGGAGATAAATTGATCATCACCTACGACCGGGCAACAGGAGCATTTCTGCCGATTCAGCGTAGTGTGATCTCGCAGGGTGAGATTTTAAGTGATCTTGAGGCAGGTAAAGATGTTCCGCTTCAGAGAGATGGTGCTTACTGCACTTCGATCACGGTAAAGGGCGGACGAAGATATAAGATGATCAGCCTGATACAGGCTACAGGAAAGTACACGATTACATCCGGATGGAATTAAAAGAGAGAGGATTGGATGGCTTTTGCCTGAAAAAAGTAACTATTGTGACGGAGGTTGGTACTCTATGAAAAAAACAGAAGAGAGACTGAAGAATAATAACAGAGGATTCACACTGATGGAGCTGATCGTCACGGTGGCGATCATTGCAATATTTTCAGGCGTGATCCTGACGTTCATAGGTACCGGGGCAAATTCTTACAGGAGTACATCCAGCAGTGCGAAGGTACAGATGGAGGCACAGGAGACAGCGGATAGCCTTGAAGACCTGATTATTGATGTGAATTACAGTATTTATTATTATAGAAACGCTTCAGGCGGAGCAATCACAAATGATATAGACGGAACCTCCGGCACGGGAGATAAAGTTCTGATTATATGTAATAAGAACAGTTCGGGCAGCACTGCTGGAAATACAGACCCAGGTGACAGTAATACAGCCGGATATACATATGATATCCTGTACTGGAACAGCACAGAACAGAAAATCTATTACAGCCAGAATACGACGGACAGTGTGCCACCTAGAACATCGGGCAGTGTCCTGGTCTATTACAGTCAGAATACGACGGACAGTGTGCCACCTGGAACATCGGGGAGTGTCCTGGCAGAAGGGATTACAGATTTTCAGGCAGATGTATCAAAGGCTGCCTCAGATAAGATTGTCCGTTTCCAGTTAGGAGTAAAAAGCGGAACAAAGGAGATTAAGACACTTCACAGTGTAACCCTCAGAAATACAGTAAAAATACAGTAAAAGTACAGAACAGCTTTACAGATGCAGGAGGACAGATATAACATGAGAATAAAACACAGGAAAATTTTCATTTCCGGAACAGCAGTCGCAGCGGCTGGTGTACTGGGAATCGGAACGTTGATCCAGACAAGCCTGTCGGTTCAGGCTTCGGCAGAGATGATGCCGGGTATAGAGACGATCGTGAATGAAAAATCCAGTGAAAAACCGTTTCGGATCCTGGAGCTGGTGAATAACAGTTCAGATGCGGAGATCGGTTATTATATTTCCGGACAGGAACCCTATATAAAGCTGTATACATGGCAGTATCAGGACGAAAACGGAGATAGACAGATCATGCATTTTTCAAGTCTTGAAGAGGGACTGAAAAAACTGCCGACTGCAAAACTGAGACAGGAATTTGCTGCAAATGTGCGGCTGAATTCAGAGGGGGAGATTGATGCGGATGCTTCTACGGGTATCCGCTCCGTGAGAGGATTCTCCGGCGATGATGTTCCGGTCTCTTATTCCAATTATGAAGAAAAATATTTCCTGTCCTCAGGTGATACGGAAAGTGACTGGACAAAGATTGACTTTACAGATCCGACCGGAAATAAATCCAGAACTGATGAAGTTGAGATCAATGGCCAGTATGAAGAAAATACGTCACATACCGGTGATTACACAAAGGGCGAACAGGAATATTATCCGGTCACGGGAACTGGAGTAGATAATTCAAAGGAATTATACCGCGAAAACATCCAGAATTTTTATTTTTCCGAAAGTGACAAGGACAGTCGCGGCGCTTATGATCTGGATTTTGAATCTGTGACGAATGAGACAATAAATAATAATCTTTCAGCAGGAGAAAGTAATACACTTGCGAAAGAATATGACCCGGATAACGGACACTTCGGACTGTATGAAAATGTATATGAAGATCTTACGTCGGTGATCGTTGGGAATATTACGGAGAAGAATTTTACATTTCCGGGTGAAACTACAACGAAGGATGAGGCGGTAGTCAGGAAGATATATGATAACACTACTACCCGGATTGCAGAGACAGCAGATTTTTCATCTGGTGATGTGGGAGACAGTACAGATACTTCCGCTGATACAGATGCAGGTTCGACACAGGCAGAATTTGGATCAGACACTTCCTCACAGAGTACTGCCTCGGATGTGCAGACAGGTGGTGATGTCAGCTTTGAAAACAGTTTTTCTGACAGTACTGCAGATGCAGCTTCCGATACAGACAGCGATGAGTGGGATGTATCAGAGAGTGGAGCAGATTCAGCGGATTCGGGAGCGGATTCGGGTTCAGATTTTGGTTCCGACTTTTCTGATGAGGAAACAGATGAAGCTGCTGTCAGCACAGAGGATGCCGGAACAGGCGATGCTGTGGATGTGGTGGACGATTTCAGCAATGATGGTTCAGATGGCGGAAGCGAGATCGCAGATACAGGAGATGGCGCAGGTAACAGCACCGGAGATGCTTCAGAAGGCGAAACAACTTCTGCTGAGGAAGCGATTGGAAGCACAGAGCTGGCGAGCAGTATAGCGGCTGTCAGAAATAATGCTACATATACTGATGAAAATGGTAAAAGATTTTCACCTGATACTACAGGCGAAAATCCGGGAAGCCAGTCAAATCCGTATATTTATGTCAGTGAACAGATCAATGTATTTCCATATTATAAATATACAAAGCTTGGGACTCTTTCCTATGTAGAACAGAAGAAGGAGACGGAAAGCCATACTGTTAGAGAAAATGGCGACATCGTGCTGGAAAATGACCAGTATTATTACTATATGGTAACTGATGACGGAGCGACAGTAAAATATCCCCTCACTGTGGTGACAGGACGTCAGCCGGTTTCCTATCAGGATATCCAGAAGATTCCGGACAGCCTTGGATATGATTATTACTATCGTGTCAGTGCTGTATACTTCTGCTGTCAGGAGAGCACTGACCAGAGTACCGGATATAAATTTACCGGATGGTATTATGTCAATTATCAGGATCAGTCAAATATATATATTAAGACAGATGATACTGAGATTGCTACTTATTATATTTCTGATGCCAGCTATACACTGACACCGGGTACAGGAGATTATGACTTTGTGCCGGATGAGAGTGCAGATGCGCAGAAGGTTCAGGTAGATCATATATATTATAAAGGCGGTTATACAAATAACGACTGGTTTAAAAAATATGTATTCCACCTTGAGCCAAAGGAATCCATCGATGATGAAGACGGAGAATTTGAAACTTTCAACATTCAGGTGGACACAATGAGTGCCGGTTCGACTGGAAATTCCCTCGAAGCGATTTATGCGGCTGCATCTGAATCAGACAGTTCCGATACAGATGCGGCGGGACAGGCTGATGACAGCGAAATTTCAGTGGATGACAGTACAGAAGAAGATGCGGATTCTGTTGGAGAGAATGGGTCAGATACAACACAGAGCGATACGGAAGCAGAATTTTCGGATGACACAGATGTTACAGAAACCGTAAGTGAGAGCAGTATACAGGATGCGGATGATAGTGCCGAAAACAATGATGAAGCAGATGTTGACGCACAGGCAGATATCAGCATAGAGGAAGAAAGTACCGATTCCGCCGGAGATGGTGTTTCCACGGATGATGCAGGTACGTTAGAGGATGCTCTTTCAGAATATGATCTGATCTACGTGAATGGTGAATTGAGCACTGAGATGGCAGCAGCCCTTGAAGAAGCAGTGACTGAAAATACCATCCCATGCATTATCAACAATGCGAAAGATGGTGTGGCATATTTACTGGATACAAACATGCAGACTGATTTTGTCAAAGATGCCTCAACAGATACAGACGGACATTACGTCAATAAATATGTGTACTTTTTCAAAAATAACATTGACGACAATTCAGAGGCTACGTTGCAGTCACAGCTTTTGAACGTAAATTTCCATACAAACTTCAATGACAACGCTGATAAGGAAGACAATTATGAAGCCTCAGAGAAAGCCCTGGGCTTCGAGGAAATCCTGAAGTACATAGAAAGCGAGAATAAATACCGTGCACTCGGCGGAACGAACGACACTATTGATCCCCTGAGCTGTGAAATCTCCCAGGCAAGAGCAATAGAGTATATCATAAACTATAAATACAAGAGAGTGATATCGGGGAAAGAAAATCTGAATGTACTCCAGATTAATCCATCCAGCGGAGGAACTACACTTTCTGCAAACACAATTATGTCCTGGACAGGAACAAATACAGAGTCTTATATGCAGAATGTTAAAAGTGTAGACAGCTGCTGCAAAGATGGAATTTCAAAATTAACAGATGGAAATTCGAGTACTTACTGGATTTCTAAAAAAAATAGTTATAATGATCCTCACTGGGTTACTTTTGAATTGAAAGAAGCATCAAAAGTGAGTGGAATTACCTATCAGGCTCCATCGGATTATAACAGTATCAGAAATGGAGTTCCATGTGGATTGAAGGTAATCCTTTATGATAAGAATAATAATGTACTTAAAGAAATCACATTTAACGAAAGTCAGATTGGTATAAAGTGGTCTAATATAACATCAGATCAGAAAACACTTATGTTTGATGCTGTTTCGAATGTAAAAAAAGTACAGATACAGTTTACAGATACTTATGGTAAGCAAGAGGGATTGCAGAGACGATATGCCTCGGCAGCAGAACTTGGTCTGATTCTGGGGAACGTTTCTGTAACCTCGATGACGGCTACAGAGTTTGTTGGTCATATCGATGATATTGGTGCTGAATATGATATGATCTATATCAATGATTATAAGAATACGAGTGAGAGTGGAGTAAAGCTGGTGACAGGAGATGGAGATCTTCGGTACACTCATGTAGGTGCGGGAAATCAGGTAACTGTCGGAGCTGATATAAGAAAGTTACTTGGTCTGCTGGACAATGAATATGATCAGACCTGGACGGGTACAAACGGAATAAAGAGATTTGCCCCATTTAATACTTACAGTGAAAATGGTGGTGGATATTTCCGTGGTGCCGGAAATGATATAACGAGTCAGCAGTGTGAGGAGCTGTTGAATTTTGTAAAAAGTGGATATCCGGTGGTGCTTGCAGACGGACTTGTAACAAGCGGACACAAAGTAAACACGTCTGAGATTGATTCTGCATCTTATTATTACGAGTTTATCAATGAAGCATTGAAGTATGATAATGTATGTACCATATCAGAACTCAATAACAAAACAAAAGATATCGAATTCTATTTTAATCTGGCAAAGCCGGTTATCAGTTTTGATGAAAATGGTGGTAAGCCAAAAGAACCGGTTCGTGCAGGAGAGAGTGAGACATCAGATACCGGATATATCGATGGTGAACTGAAGTATGTATTCACTGTAAAAAATGACTCAGATGTAGCACCGGCATCGACAACTTATGACTGTAATCTGTATCTGGATCTGAACTTTGACGGAAATCTTTCTGAAAAGGAATCGCAGGACAAATATATAACAATTCAGGATGAAAATGGAAATGTGCTTTCGCAGAAAGATTATGGCAACGGAGATATGCGGTATGAGTTGAAAATAGACAAAAAGTATACAGTTACCAGAAAAATTCCGTCAGATTATTTCAAATTGATCACATGGAAACTGGAACTGAGCAGCAACCGTAATACATATATTC
>CAVBPN010000058.1:0-2187 GCA_963597235.1 bacterium | reverse complement strand
CATATATTCATACATCGGAGACCGGATATGCAAAACAGAAGAATACAGGCTCAAAGCAGGAAATCAAAGTTTTACAGCTGGTTCCAACTTACTGTACATGGAATTTAAGTACCAGTGACAAATTTAATAGTTTACTGAAAAATGTAGATGATTTTGATATTAGGATTTACACAGTGACGGTTTCAAATATAAAGAATTATACGAAAGAAAATATGCAAAATCTGCTTAGTGATAAACAGATGCTTGTAATCGGTTTTGCAGATGCATACGAGAATATAGATAACAGTAATGGTCAGGTAGATGCGATCCTGGAGTTTGTAAAATCCGGAAAAAGTATAATTTTTGCTCATGATACGACGTCTTATATAAATTTTGATAAGGATAAGATGTATGGAAAAATTGCAACAACTAAATATGGAATAGATGAAAACACAAGTCTTTACAACGAAAACTGGCTCTGGAATACCAGGAAAAATCCTACATGGGGACTGTCTTTGAATTCAATTCTCCGGTCTGTAGTCGGCATGGACAGATATGGGATTACTTCCACCGAGATGATTGGAGATCAGACGGTATCACAATTGTTGAAGAAGGGTGTCGGACTGAACTCTTCTGAGGTTTCATTTGGAGATCTTATGTCTGCAGCAGGAGATATTGCCTACACGACAGGTGGCGACAGAACATCCAGCTATGCCTCAACGCAGGGATATACGAATAGCCTGATACAGGGATATGACCTTGGGCAGAATAAAACGACATCAGCTGTGAAGATTAATGACGGTGCGATCACACAATATCCATTCAGGATGGGAGATACAATTTCCGTGGCAGAAACACATGGGCAGTACTATCAGCTGGCTATGGAGCAGGATAAGGACACTAATGGAAACAGTGATGGAAAAAATGATGTGGTAGTATGGTATTGTCTGACGGGTAGTATTTACAACAATTCACCGAAAGATGTCAGAAACAATTATTATTTCTACAGTAAGGGTAATGTAATCTATACTGGTGCGGGACACTCTGATGTAAATGGTGATGAGGAGATCAAACTGTTTATTAATGCAATGGTAGCAGCAGCAAACGTTACAGCAGTGGATCCGGATGTTCATTTTGTTAAATCTTTTAATCCTGCGTCAGAAACAGAAACATCAAGATATTATGTGACAGATCAGACAGCGTGGACGTCCGATGAGGATAATACACTGGAAAAGGATATGACTTATTATATCAATGTAAAAGATTATAATATGGTCAGTGCAGATCTGAGTCAGGAGGATCTCGATAAACAGGAGATGACAGTTCAGTTTTATATTGATGACACAAATGGAAAGAAAGTAGAGGGGTGTCCGTCAACAGGAACTGTCAGTGATATTACACAAAATGTCGGTTCCCTTACAGGTTATGGAAACATTGGTACGATAACGCTTGGAAGTGACAGAAAGTTTCATCTGTCGCAGAACAGTGCATACAGCCTGACGGTACACGATATTGAGCAGTATCTGCGAAGTCGGTCAGGGACTAACGGTTATAAAGAAACCTGCAAATTATACGTAAAGGTAACAAGTACGATATATCTTTACGGACAGGAAAGAACAAGTACTAAATGGGCATCCATCGACCTGAAACAGCGTCAGCTGTTCGAAATGGACTAAATAAAATAATACGCATGAAACGTATTCATGCAAAATAAAATTCTCATTCGTTCGTAAGAGATTTCAGGAGAAGTCTTTGGGGTGGATGAGAATTTTTTTGTTTTTTTAAAAGAAAAGGTTATTTATATTGCTATATGATAGCATATATGCTATCGTATGAATAGAATATGAAATATACAGATTGCAGATATTATGACATATGAAATCATATTCTACGAACGAGAAAATGGAAAATCTGAAATCTGATAATAACAGTTTTGTCTTACTACATAGTTTTCGTAAGAAAACACAGAAGACACCTAAACGTGAAATTACTAAAGCAAAAGCAGAACGTGATGATTATCTTTCCAGAAAGAGAGTTGATGGTAATGAAAACATGGAATGATTATAAACATTATATTCAGACAGTTGATCCTGAGGCAGATAGAGAATTGGCGGCAGTTGAAGAACAGGTTGCAATAATCAGTGCAATGATTCAGCAAAGACATGCGCTTGGGTTAAGCCAGCGAGATCTTGCTTCTCTTTGCGGAAT
>CAVBPN010000057.1:0-4353 GCA_963597235.1 bacterium | reverse complement strand
GCACTGCACATTATGATAACAGTGCGGTAAAGAATGTAGCACAGAGAAGATATTTCCGAGAAGCTATGAAAGGTCAGGAAACTCTCAGTGCTCCTCTGGACAGCAGCGTTGATCAGGAAACACGCGTAATTCTGGGCGTCCCTGTATGTCGTGACGGTAAGATCATCGGCGTACTTGGCGGTTCTTATAATGTAACTGCCCTTAGTCAGATGCTCTTTAACGATGTTTTTGATGATGCCGGATACAGCCTGATCGTTACAAAAGAAGGGGAGATCATCGCCTATGATGGTGAACCTTCTTATTATAAAATTTCATATGGTGATAATTTCTTTGATTATTATAAGAGCAGGACTCTCCTGAACAATAATACGCTGCCGAATGTAAAGACCGATTTTTTGAATGGCAAAGACGGGCTGATAAAAATGCGTAATGGTACTGATAAAAATTCAGATCAGTATCTTGCCTATACCCGTCTCGGCATGAATGACTGGATGATCTGTTATGTTATTCCTGTAGTTAATGCACAGAGTTCATACTCTTTCATTAAATCTTACGAGAGTATTTTTATCGCTGTGTTCTGTATTTTGGTTCTGATGCTTGTTTTTTATATCATTTACAGTAATCGTAAGAAAAATGAGGAACTTCTTCGAAGTGCTCAGACAGACGGACTTACCGGAGTTTTCAATAAACGTGCCACGGAATCCCACATTGATAAGCTCCTGACTGAAATGCCGCATGAAAAAGGTACCTTCGTTATTCTTGATGTAGACAAGTTCAAAGAAGTAAATGATCAGTATGGTCATGCTGTTGGTGACAAAGTGCTCAGTGAGCTGGGACAGACTCTGAAAAGTCATTTCCGGGAAGGCGATATTGTCGGAAGGATCGGCGGAGATGAATTTGTTATCTACATGCGTAAGACTGAATTAAAAGAAAGTGCCGTTGCACGGATTCAGGCACTGTTGGAAACTGTAAGAAATCTTTCCTTTGAAGAGATGAGCGGAGAACATGTAACACTCAGTATTGGCATCTCATTTGCACCCGAAAGCGGAAACTGCTATATGGATCTCTACAAGAATGCTGATACTGCTCTGTATGAGACAAAACAGAACGGCAGAGACGGATATCATGTTTACTCTCCTCAAAAGCAGAATAGTATCATATAATGATAACATACTGCTGGAATATAAACGTTTTATGTTCTATAATAGCAATATACTATATGTATACGTGAGGTAAAGACAATGATAAAAAAATGGTGGCATGACAAAGTCGCATATCAGATTTATCCAAAAAGTTTTATGGACAGCAACGGAGATGGCATTGGCGATTTACGCGGAATCATTTCCAAACTGAATCATCTGAAAGCACTTGGTGTTGATATCATCTGGCTCTCTCCGATCTATAAATCACCTTTTGTCGATCAGGGATATGATATCGCAGATTACTACGCAATTGCAGAAGAATTCGGAACTATGGAAGAGTTTGAAGAACTGCTTGCAGAAACAAAGAAACGTGATATGTATATCATCATGGATCTGGTCATCAACCACTGTTCTGATAAGCATAAATGGTTCCAGAAAGCACTGGCTGATCCGGATGGAGAATATGCGGATTATTTCTATTTCCGTAAGGGCAAAAACGGCAACCCGCCGAGTAATTATCGTTCCTACTTCGGCGGAAGCTGTTGGGAACCAGTTCCGGGAACAGATAAATATTACTTCCATATGTTTGCAAAAGAACAGCCTGACCTGAACTGGGAAAATCCGAAGCTTCGTCAGGAACTTTACAACATGATCAACTGGTGGCTTGAAAAAGGTCTTGCCGGTTTCCGTATCGATGCGATCATCAACATCAAAAAAGACCTTGCTTTTCCTGATTATGAGCCGGATGGTCCGGACGGCATGGCAGCATGCTGGAAAATGGTTGAAAATGTTGACGGGGTAGGGGAACTGCTTGAAGATCTGAAGAAAAATACTTTCCAGAAATATGATGCCTTCACTGTCGGTGAAGTATTCAATATGAAGGCTGATGAACTGGATGAATTTATCGGGGAAAACGGACACTTTTCCACAATCTTTGATTTCTGCGCACACTCGCTCAGCGAAGGTGGACATGGCTGGTATGATGCGCCTCATGCAGATTTCAAAACATGGCGTGACACAATCCTGGCTTCTCAGATCAATGTCCAGAAATACGGGCTGGAAGCTAATATTATTGAAAACCACGACGAACCTCGCGGTGTATCCCGCTTTCTTCCGAATTATGCGCAGAACGCGACCGGAACTAAGATGCTCGGCACTGTAAACATCCTGCTCCGTGGAATCCCGTTTATCTATCAGGGACAGGAAATCGGCATGCAGAATGAAATCTGGAGCAGCATTGACGATTATAATGATATCAGCACCATTGATCAGTATAACCTTGCAAGAGAAGCCGGTTTAAGCGATACAGAGGCTCTGGAAGTATGCGGTAAGATGAGCCGCGACAATGCAAGAACCCCGGTACAGTGGAATGATCAGGAAAATGCCGGATTTACCACAGGTACTCCATGGCTCAAAGTCCATTCTGATTATAAAGAAATAAATGTTGCCGCTCAGGAAAACGATCCTGATTCTGTATTGAATTACTACCGTAAGCTGACTGCTGTCCGCAAGGCTCCTGAATATAAAGAAGTATTTACTTATGGGGAAACTGTTCCTGCATATCAGGATACCGAAACCGTTATGGCATATTATCGCGAAACGGAATCGCAGCGTATCCTTGTTACCGCCAACTTCGGTCCCGAAGCTGTTTCTGTTGAACTTGAGTATCCGGTAAAGAAAGTGATACTGTCTAATCAGAATCACACCGAATGCCCGGAAGAGACGCTGAAGCTTGACAGCTGCGAAGTGATTGTAGTTGAGTGTGAGAAATAAAACAAATTTCAAAAAGGGACTGTGCAGGAATTATCCATGCACAGTCTCTTTACTGTCAGTCATTTTAAGCTGTATGATTTCTTATTTTTCTAATATTTTTTTCATATCCTGTATCGTCTTTTTTATCTCATAGATTACCTGACTGCTGATAATCTCAAAGTTGATTTCTGTAATTCTTCAAACCAGTACATATGTCTGCCCAAATGATCCGGGAACATAAAATAGGTCGAAAATTCATCAGATGCTCACCCTTCTGGTAAATCATCGGAACCACCGTTCCATAATCATAATATTTCTCTGTCTCAGCTTCATATCCTTCACAATATGCAAGCTGATATCGCGGTGACGGTATAAAATATTCATTAATGATTCCCGACCAGAACACCTCTGCATATGCAAACAATGGTGTCAAAAATGGCTTAGATTTCGTGAGTGGCTTAAAGATCAGATTCCCCTCAAAGATCGGGAAATGCTTCTCTCCTTTTACCAGCCCGACCGCCTCCGCCTGGAGGTTACCGGTACGGGCAGAATAAATGTATTTTTGAGTTTTATAAAGTATCATTATATCTCTCACTTTCTAAAAGTTTTTCTCCAATACTGAAAAAATGTCTCTTCCTGCTCTGAACGGATTCCATATTTTCTCCGTGCTATATAGAATTTTGATTTCCAGACAGATGTCTCCACCGGAATCGCTACTATATTATGAAGGCGAACAATATCCATATATGGCAAAACAGAAATTCCAAATCCATTCTCCACAAGTCCTGTAATAACTTCAATCTCTTCTGCCGTACAAACCGGTCTGATTTTAATTCCCTCTTCCGCAAAAATCTGCTCCTGAAGATCACGGAATCCGCTGGTCTTTGAAAACATGATCTGCGGATACAGTGCCACTTCCTTCAAAGAAATTGATTTTCTTTTTTCAAGAGGATGTCCCTTCGGAACTACCAATGCAATATAGGACTCCCGGATCGGATAATACTCCAGTTCTTCTGATTTCAAAAGATCCGTACAAAAACCAATGTCATATTTTCCATCCATAAGCCCTTCTGCGATTTCCGGGGTCAGTCTGTTATAAATAACAAACGGAAAAGTTGCGTCAAATTCCTTCAGCATACGCGGCACCATTCCCGCCGCCAGCGGATATACCGTACCAATCCGTACTGTTTTCTCCTCTGTTCTGAGTCCTGCCGCTCTTTCCTCCATTCGGAGATATGCATCAAGTATTTCATCCACATCCTTCATTAATTCTTTTCCATAAGGACTCAAACTTACATTTCGTCCCTCTCTCTGAAAAAGCGGAACACCATACTCCTCTTCAAGAGTTTTGATCGCATGGCTGAGTCCCGGCTGTGAAATATTCAATATCTTTGCTGCTTTTCCATAATGCTGAACCTTTGCCAGTTCCGCAAAATATTTTAAATATTCAATATTCATA